>JAVXWV010000138.1:0-5389 GCA_032230775.1 Mycobacterium sp.
CGGGCCGTTCGCGGGCCCGCCGACGCGGTTCAACGCATCGGTCACCGCCGATCGCAACGTCGCGCTGGCCCAGCTGGACCTCGAGGACATCAAGAAGGTCAAGGACCGATTCAAGGTCACGGTCAACGACGTGGTGATGGCGTTGTGCGCGTCGGTGCTGCGGTGGTTCTTGAGTGATCACGCCGAGCTGCCCGCCCGCTCGCTGGTGGCGATGGTGCCGGTGTCGGTGCATGAGAAGTCCGACCGCCCGGGCCACAACCAGTTGTCGGGGATGTTGAAGTCGAGGCAATGTATCCGCTGGGCCCGCTGTTCCACGGCTGCGGGCTGAATGTCACGGCGATGTCGCTGAACGGAAAGCTGAACGTCGGTGTCATCTCGTGCCCGGACTTGCTGCCCGACCTGTGGCGACTGGTCGACGACTTCGATGTTGCGCTCGACGAGTTGCTTGAATGCGCGGGTGTGGCGCGCATTTAAACTGGCGGTGGGGCGCGGGAGACGGTCGGCACGCGTGGCCCCAGGGCAGGCCCAGATGCACAGGTCGCAGTTGGCGGCATTCTGCTGACTAGGCCACTGTCATTGCTTCGCGTTTCATGACCTCGTTCGCGGCGCGCTTACCGGAGCGCACGGCTCCGTCGATGAATCCATACATTTTGGCCGAAGTTTCGGTTCCGGCCCAGTGTGCCGCAGGGTTCGTTCAGGGCGGGGCCGAACTCGGTGAGCACACCCGGTGCGATCGCCTCGATCTCACATCTGACACCCGATGCCCTTGCAAGTCGCGCGTCGGCGGTCACGAGGACGACGTTGAGCGCTTCGGCGAGTTCGACATAGGCGGCGTCGTAGGGTGTCGCAACGTGCCGCAACTCCCAAATGCGGCGTAGCAGCGGCCGATGCGACGAGCGGCGTAGCGGCAAGTCGTCGAGGTCGGCGATCGCAGCCGATGCCATGGCGGGCGCCGATGGGGTGCCAGCCGCGGCTCCCCTTCGAGCAGCATCCTCGACGCCTCTCGCGTAGGCGTGGAGTTAGCGCCGACGGTCCAGCTAACGTTGGAACAGTCGCATCACAGCGTTTGAGTCCAATGGCGGGAGGCAGGGAGGAGTCGCTATGAGTAACCTGCCACCCGCCGGCTGGTATCCCAACCCAAGCGGTGCACCTGGACAGCGTTACTTCGACGGCGGCTGGACGGCGCACCATCGTGCCACCCCGCCGCAGCCCGTGCCCGCTGCACCACACCCGATGCCCATGCAAACCAGCGTTGTGGTCACCGGACCGAACCATGCACTGCACGCCGTACTCACACTGCTGACGTTCTGGGCCTGCGGCGGCTGGGCGTGGATATGGTTGATCGTCGCCGTGAGCAACCGTCGTCGCGTGCACGTGGTGACCACGCAGCCTCCGCCGCCGGGGTGAACTCATACAGGTACCCTCTCCAGGATCAAGTCCGCTATCGACTGGAGGCTGTCGCCGAGGTCGTAGCCCTCCGCATCGAGGTCGATGACCACATTGGCTTTGGCCGCGATGGCCCGGTCACTACTGAAACCAGACATGCCGCCGCGCACCGTGTTTCGTAGAATCATGACTGTGCCGTTCTGCATCGGTTGCCCCACATCGAGGACGACGGGGGTGCCGTTGACAATCAGCGTCACCGACTTGCCCGCGCAACCACGCCACTGGCCGACCACTCGTGCCACGAGATTGGTTGCGGCGGCGGTATTGTCGAACGTCGACATGACCTCGTTGAGTAGGATCAGACCGTCGTTACCGTCGCCGCTGACAGCGCGTGTGAACGACCCGCGAGTGGAGCCGCGCTCGTATGCCGTCGCCCCTCCACCGAATAACGCACTGATGCATTCACGGGGAGTGACGTTGATGCCCTGGTCATCGCTCAGCGCTCGCCCATCCTCGACCTTGGTGAGGCTCGGCGCGTTCACCGCCTGCTTGACCTCGTCGATACTCAGCAACAGCTTCGGCAGCTGGGCCCCCGTGACGAGTCGTTCGTCCGGTGTGGGTGTAGTCGTCGCAGCAGCAGGAGGCGACGCCGCGACCGTCGCAGACCGGTCCGGCTCCCTGCCGACGACCGCCCAGATCACCAGCCCGACGACCGCAATGAGAACGAACGAGTACGACAACGTCAGCCCAATGAGCGCGCGGTCGCGGCCCCGCTGCCCGGTGCGCCGAATCTGGGACAGCCCGAGATGGCCGAGTACCGCGCCAACAGGCGCGAAGAGAAACGCGAATACCACCGACAAGGTGGCAAAGGTGTTCGTCTTCTGCGGTAAAGGCTGTGGTGGGGCCGAGATGACGGGAGGCTGCGGATAGGGTTCGGCGGCGAGCCAGTCACCGTCGTACCGGCCCGTCGGGCCGCCATACTCGCCGTCGCTCATCTGCGCACCTCACCCGATTACATCGAGCCTAGCGACCGGGCCAGGCGATCGCCGGTTATCGGGCATGAACGCCAGCGGCCGAGACCACTAGTGCCACCACCACGACGGTGATGAACACGTACGACAACGTGACTCCCACCAGCGCCCGGTCGCGCCCACGATCGCCACTCTCGTGAATCTGGGACAACGCAAGGTGGCCGAGAATCACCCCGGCAGGGGCAAATACGAACGCAAACACCACCGACAGGGTGGCCAGCGTATTCGTTTCCTGCTGCTGGGATGTCGGTGCAGGAACCCCAGGGGCAGTACTCGAACCGACGGTGAACGGGTCACTGCCGAACGGATCATCCCCGGAGGGGGCGGCCGGCCCTCCGCCGCCGTAGCCGCCGTGCGTCATTCGCGTTCCTCCTCATCCACCAAGCGACATCCTGGCTTGCGCCAATCCAAAGCAGGCGAAGCGCTACTCACAGCAACCCGAAACTCGACGTGGCCCAACGCACGGGGTCCGCACAGCGGAACGGGGCGATACCGCGTGCGTGCAGGCGGTTCCCGCTGGGCGGCTGCCCGAGTGACGACACCACAAAGTACCGGTGCGCCAAACGCATTCCGCTAGAGGGGTTTTCGACTGCCGCGACCATCGATCCCGCATTGAGCCGCATCAGCAGGCTACGCACTTCTTCGTGCAGCAGCCGCCCGCCCACGTCGTCGTAGTGCTGCGCATCAGAAGTGTCACGAAGATACGCCGCGCCGGCGTTGGACATGATCAAGCTCCACTCGGACCCCTCCACATCACGCAGCAACCGCAGCGCATCGAACTTCGACAGGATCACCGCGAGCCTGGGTTGTCCGCGGCCGATCGCCGACATGACGTTGTTCAGCACACTGCGCGGGTCGCCACCGCTGAACATCTGGGCGGGCAGCAGATCCTGCAACTGGTCACGGATTGACTTGACCCGCAACGGATCGAACATGAAGAAGACGGCATCGGCGTTGGCGAAGAACTGAAACAGCAGCGCGCTGAGGTCGCCAGTTTCCATGTCCTCGCCCGCCACATCACGCAGCACGAGGTAGCGCCGCACGCCTTGCCAGATGCCGATGCTGAAGATCAGTGGTTCGCGCTGCAGCGACGCCTGAGTGTGCACGGTCGGGGTGGGCGGAATAAGCCCGCGCTGCATGAACAGCGGCGTCTCGTAGTGCGTTGAATACGCCGCTGCGGTAGCGCGGTTCGCGGGTTCCATTGACACACCGAGGGTTTCACACAACAGTTCGAGCTGCTTGACCAGCACGGCGATGTAGAGGCTTTTGCCGGTCGCGCGGGCACCGGCCATGGCGATGCATGTCGCATGCCCGTCGCGCCATCCGTCCGGCAGCAGGTAGTGACACACCGGGCACACCTCGACCACCGGGCCTTGCAGCGCCCGACTCGCATCCGCCGGCGGCGGTGGCGGGCCGTGGTGGCCCGGGGGGCGGTCCCACTTGTAGAAGGGCCCGCACTCGACAGGCGCCCCATAGAACGCCGAACCGACCTCGTCTAGGTAACGGTTGGCCCCGGCTTGTGGGGGCATCATCCACAAGAGTTGATTCGGGGTCAGCACCGAGAAGCAGCGCGGGCACTTCGTCATCCCAGCGCCCTCACCAGAGTGGTGGTGATGCGGTCCAACATATGCGGGTGGGTCAGCAACTCATCCGAGGCGTCGTGGCCCTGCCGCGGCGACGGCAGCCGCGCCCCCGCGGCGTCGAACCGCCGGTCATTCGACAAGATGATCACCGGAAAACCCTGCTGCACAGCCGACATCGGGAAGTCGGCGCAGGCGATGATGCGAGGCCCGGGCACCAGGCGCGACCAGCGAGCACCGGCGGACCACCGTGGTTGCGCCTGTCGCACCGCGTCGGCCAGGCCCCCGCCCTCCGAGCGGGGCGCACTGGACCCGACGACAACCACTGGCGTGACCTCCGCCCCGACGAACGCCGCCGACACATGACGAATGCCGGCCGCCGCGGCGACACCCACCACGATGTCGGTGGCTGCGGCGGCGCTGCCGTCGGCAAACCAGGGCCGCATCGACGCCGAGACGTCCAGCGCCACCATCACTGATCCGTCCGACTGCTCCGGCGCACGGCCGATCACCTGTCGGGCCGAACTGCGCGCCGCCGCTCCCAACGGGCTCAGCGGCACGTCGGCCACCGCGGTAACACCCACCTCGAGGTGAAATCCCTGCGGCCGCAGGGCGGCGAACACCACCCCCGACTCGCCGCTGACGTCGACCGGGTCGAACAACACTTGCACGGGATCGACCTCAGCGGGGTTGTCATGCGCGATCGCTAGATGAACGACAGTGCCGGGGCCGAATCTCGGCGCTCCGACCGGCCGCACTCCGACCGTCACTTCGCCGATGATCTGCGGCAGAACCGCGTGATGCGCGCTTGGACGCACCACGGGCTGGTCCGCGCCGGCACGCACGTCCAGTTCAGCCCCTGCAACCGAACCGGTGATGGACACCGCCAACGCCTGATTGGGGATACGTACGCGCTGATTGCGCTCTCCCACAACATAAATAGGCATCAGCGATTCTCACGGATCCGGGGCGCCAGTGACGGCTGCGCCTGCGCTCGGCGCGCCACCAGCTTGGCCACCAGCTTTCGGTTTCGGCGCAGCAACGAGCCGTCGGGTTCAGCACCCGACATCTTCACCATCATCACCGCTGCGTCCTCGATCTCATGATCGGTGAAGTCCCGCGTAGCGGCTAACTGTTGGGCGGCTCGTGCCAACAGCCCGACAACACCGCCGGCAGGCTCCCCCGATTCCTCATCCGCAGCGGTGCGCACCAGACTGGCGGCGAGTACCGCAGCCGGGAGGATGACGTGGTCGTCGGCCAGCGTCACCACCTGTGCCACCGCGGCAGCCGCCGGCGCCGGTTCCGCAGCCAGTGCGGCACAAGCAGCCGGATAAGCCTGACCCGCCATCGCCGCGACTACCGCCAAGGTCAGCAGGCGCACAGTGAAGTCCG
>JAVXWV010000222.1:0-4631 GCA_032230775.1 Mycobacterium sp.
CCGTTCGCGGACACCACGGCGTGTTCGACCACGAACGGCGCGACGGCCAGGACTTCGTCGTCGACATCACGGTGTGGATCGATCTGGCGACCGCGGCGGCCAGCGACGACCTTGCCGATACGCTCGACTACGGCACCCTGGCCCAGCGGGCCGCCGACATCGTCGCCGGGCCGCCGCGCAACCTCATCGAAACGGTCGCGGGCGATATCGCCGACGACGTGATGATCGACGAACGCGTACACGCCGTCGAGGTCGTCGTGCACAAACCTGCGGCACCGATTCCGCAGACCTTCGCCGATGTGTCGGTGGTGGCGCGACGTTCACGGCGAGGCGGCCGCACATGAGCAGGGTGGTGTTGTCGATCGGCTCGAACCTCGGCGACCGGCTCACGCGACTGCAGTCGGTCGTCGACGGGCTCGCCGGCGCGGTGCGTGCGGTGTCGCCGGTGTACGAGACGAAGCCATGGGGCGGTGTCGAGCAGGGCGCGTTCCTCAACGCGGTGCTCATCGCCGACGACCCGGCGCTCGACTGTCACGACTGGCTGCGTCGCGCACACGAATTGGAAGCAGAGGCCGACCGGGTGCGCGCCGAGCGTTGGGGCCCACGCACGCTCGATGTCGATCTCGTCACGTGCCATGACGGCGAGCGTGAGTTGAAGTCCCATGACGACGTCCTCACGCTGCCCCACCCGGCGGCGCATCTGCGGGCATTCGTGTTGATCCCGTGGCTGGCGGTGGACCCAGACGCCACGCTGACGGTCGCGGGCGAACCGCGTCCTATCGCGCATCTGCTCGACGAGCTTGCGCCTAACGAGCGGGATGGCGTGCGCCGCACCGAGTTAGCGCTGGGCTGATGGGTCCCACCCGCAAGCGTGACCTGACGGCCGCGACGGTGCTCGCTGCTGCTGCGGGCTACCTGCTCGTCGTGCTGCTGTATCGATGGTTTCCGCCGATCGACGTGTGGACCGGAATATCGCTGCTGGCCGTTGCGATCGGTGAGGCCGGCTGGGCGTTCTATGTGCGAGCCAAGATCAACCACGGGGAGATCGGCGACGCGCGCGGTTGGCTGCACCCGCTGGCGGTTGCGCGGTCGGTGTTGATCGCGAAGGCCTCGGCGTGGGTGGGCGCGCTGGCGCTCGGCTGGTGGATCGCGGTGCTGGTTTATCTTTTGCCGCGCCGCGGCACGCTGAGGGTGGCGGGCGAGGATACCGCAGGAGCGGCCGTTGCGGGGGTGAGCGCGCTCGCGCTGGTTGTTGCCGCGCTATGGCTTCAGCATTGCTGCAAGTCGCCACAAGAGCCGCCCGACAACGCCGATGGGGCGATCGAGTAGCTGACGTGCGGGGTCGTCGGCCGAATCGCCGAAGTGGTCGACACGCGAGATGACCTGTGGCGGGTACAGTCGGCCCATGGCCGATCTGTTCCGCGGTACGCGCTCCCGGCGCGCTGTCCGCAGGCCGGGTTGGTTGCTGCTGACGGTGTTGCTGGTGCTTGCCATCGGGGCCAGTTCTGCCCTGGTGTTCACCAACAAGGTGGAATTGCTCAAGCTAGCCGTCATCCTTTCGTTGTGGGCCGCGGTGGTGGCGGCGTTCGTGTCGGTCATCTATCGCAGGCAAAGCGATATCGATCAGGCCAAGGCCCGCGATCTCAAGCTCGTCTATGACTTGCAGCTGGACCGTGAGATATCGGCGCGCCGGGAATACGAGCTGGCGGTAGAGACCCAGCTGCGCCGCGAACTGTCGTCCGAATTGCGGGCCCAGTCGGCCGACGAGGTCGCCGGACTGCGGGCCGAATTAGCCGCGCTGCGGGCCAATTTGGAGATCCTGTTCGACGCCGATCTTTCGCATCGGCCGGCGCTCGAAAGCGATCGCGTCCGCGGCTACGGAGACTGGCCGAGCACCGCGGAATCGACGGGCCGGGTCACCGCCAGCCGGATCGACACCGAAGACGGCGAGGACGTCGACCCGAACACCGAGGAAAGCCCCATCATCGACGTGCCTGCCGAGCCGCATCCACCCGAGCCGGAGTGGGTACCGCAGGCCGGCTATGGCGGTGCGCACCGCAGGCCGTCGGAGACCGAGCAGGAAGAGCGGCGACGTCGCGCACAAGAGGCGCCGCGCGCGTGGTCACCTCCGCCGCCACAACCGCAGCCGCAATTCGCTTGGCAGCCACCGCAACAGGAGCGCCCGCCCGCCCCGCCGCCCGAACCTCCGCCGCCACCGCCGCGCCCCGAGCCGCAGCGGGTGGCGCAGGCGCCGTCGACGGATTGGCAGCCCGCGCCTGCTGACGGACAGTGGATACCCGTTGGCACGCCGGGCAGCAACTGGGTGTCGCCTCCCCCTTCGGCTGAGCCGACTGGCGAGAACGGTTCCGCAACTGAATATGTCGGAAGAAGGCGCGCACCCGATTCGGCGACCAGCTCAACGGCTCAGCCAGCAATGCAGTCTCCGCCAGGCCCCCGAGGCCGCCACTCGGCGGCACCTGATGCCGTCGATCCGGGACACGCGTCTGCGCCGCCCACGTTGGCCGCCGAATCGGGTGGCCCACCGCCACACCCCGAGCCCGAGCCGCCCGCGCAGCAGGAGGCGCGGCGACACCGCAGTGCGGAGGACACCGGTGGGCAGTCGGTTGCCGACCTGCTGGCGAGGCTCCAGGCCGCCCCGACGGGAGGCGGGCGTCGCAGACGCCGCGAGGAGTGAGATAGGCTGTCGGCGGCCGTCCGGTACCCGCAACGCAGGACCGGAACGAACAAACTTTTGACATTCAGCGAGGTCGTCTGCATGGGGACCCCCGAGGTTTTCCGCCCGGCGAGGCTCACGATCGGCATCATTTCCGCCGGTCGGGTGGGCACTGCGCTCGGTGTGGCGCTGGAGCGCGCCGAGCATGTGGTGGTCGCGTGCAGCGCGATTTCGGAGGCGTCCCGGCAGCGCGCCCAACGTCGGCTTCCCGACACTTCCGTGCTGCCGGTCGACGAGGTCGCTGGCCGTGCCGAACTGTTGCTGCTAGCGGTCCCTGATGCCGAACTCGGTGGCCTGGTGTCGGGCCTCGCGGCCACCTCGGCGGTGCGGCCGGGCGCCATCGTCGCCCACACCTCCGGCGGCAACGGCATCGGCGTGCTGGCGCCGCTGACCGCGCAGGGCTGCATCCCGCTGGCCATCCATCCCGCGATGACGTTCACCGGATCGGATGAAGACATCGCGCGACTGCCCGACACCTGCTTCGGTGTCACCGCCGCCGACGAGGTCGGCTACGCGATCGCGCAGTCTCTGGTGCTCGAGATCGGCGGCGAACCATTCCGAGTACGCGAGGACGCTCGCACGCTGTACCACGCGGCGCTGGCCCATGCCAGCAACCACGTCGTCACCGTGCTGCTCGACGCGGTCGAGGCTCTGCGTTCGGCGCTGTGGGGGCAGGAGCTGCTGGGCCAGGAATTGGTCGGCGACGCACCAGGCGGCATCGCCGAGCGCGTGATCGGCCCGTTGGCGCGGGCGGCGCTGGAGAACTCGCTGCAGCGCGGGCAGGCGGCGCTGACCGGCCCGGTGGCACGCGGCGACGCGGCCGCGATCGCCCGTCACCTGCGGGCGCTTGCCGAAGTGGATATTCAACTCGCCGAGGCGTATCGGGCCAACTCCTTGCGCACCGCACAGCGCGCGCATGCTCCCAGGGAATTCTTCGCGGTCTTCTCCGATTTCTCCGGACAGCCATGACCAAGCCCAAGCCTCAGTTCACCGCCGGTGACCTCAACGTCTACTCCAGTCCACGCGATGTCTCCGATGTCACCAGGGCGCTGCGCGCCACGGGGCGCAGGGTGATGCTGGTTCCGACGATGGGGGCGCTGCACGAGGGTCACCTGTCGCTGATCCGGGCCGCCAAGCAGGTGCAGGGCGCCGTCGTGGTGGTGTCGATCTTCGTCAACCCGCTGCAGTTCGGCGCGGGCGAAGACCTTGACGCCTACCCCCGCCCACTCGACGACGATCTCACGGCGCTTCGCGCCGAGGGCGTCGAGATCGCGTTCACACCGACGGCCGCCGACATGTACCCGGACGGCAGGCGCACTTCGGTTCACCCGGGGCCACTAGGTGTCGAGCTCGAAGGCGGCTCTCGTCCAACGCATTTCGCGGGCGTCCTGACCGTGGTCCTCAAGTTACTGCAGATCGTGCATCCCGACCGCGCGTTCTTCGGCGAAAAGGATTACCAGCAGTTGGTGCTGGTGCGGCAGATGGTCGCCGACCTCAATGTCGACACGCAGATCGTCGGGATTCCCATCGTGCGGGAAGCCGACGGTCTTGCCATGTCGTCGCGCAATCGCTACCTCGACGACGTCGACCGCGAGCAGGCGGGCGCTCTGTCGGCGGCACTGCTGGCAGGCATGTACGCCGCCTCCGGCGGTCCCGCGTCGGCGCTGGACGCGGCTCGCGCCGTGCTGGAAGAGGTCCCCGCCATCGCCGTCGACTACCTGGAGGTGCGGGACCCGATGCTGGGTCCTGCGCCTGCCGAGGGCATCGCCCGGATGCTGGTGGCCGCCCGACTGGGCAACACCAGGCTTCTTGACAACATCGCCATTGACATCGGAGCAACCGCAGGCATCGACGGACACCCACGGGTCGGGTCGGACGAGAACCACGAATTACCTTG
>JAVXWV010000342.1:0-3987 GCA_032230775.1 Mycobacterium sp.
GACGGACCCGAGCGCGCCGAAGCACAACGGCATCACCTACTTCCTGCTTGATATGGCCAGCGACGGCGTCGAGGTGAAGCCGTTGCGCGAGCTGACCGGAAACGCGATGTTCAACACCGTCTTCATCGACGACGTATTCGTTCCCGACGAGCTGGTGCTCGGCGTGGTGAACCGCGGCTGGGAGGTCAGCCGCACCACGCTGACGGCCGAGCGGGTATCGATCGGCAGCAGCGAGGCGCCGTTCCTTGCCAACCTCGAAAGTTTCGTGGAGTTTATGCGCGACGGGCATTTCGACCAGGTCGGGCAGAACCGCGGAGGCAGGCTGATCGCCGAGGGCCACGCCGCGAAGTTGCTCAACATGCGCTCGACGCTGCTGACGCTGGCAGGCGGTGACCCGATGCCTGCCGCCGCGATCTCCAAGCTGCTGTCGATGCGCACCGGGCAGGGTTACGCGGAGTTCGCGGTGTCGTCGTTCGGGACCGACGGCGCGATCGGCGATCCCGAACAGCTCCAGGGCCAGTGGGCGCAGATGCTGCTGGCCAGCCGGGCCACCACCATTTACGGCGGCACGTCGGAGGTGCAGCTCAACATCATCGCCGAGCGGCTGCTGGGGCTGCCCCGCGACGCGTAATTGCACTCAGGATCGTGATCGGCGCAGAATCACAGCCCTGGATGCATCTCGCGGAAGGGAATGCCGACGAGCGGTGATGTGACACTGCGTCAGCTGCGCTACTTCGCCGTGCTCGGCGAGGAGCTGAACTACCGGCGCGCATCCGAGAGACTGTTCATCACGCAGCCCGCCCTATCGACGGCGATCAAGCAGCTCGAGCATCAGGTCGGTGTAATGCTGTTCACCCGCAGCACCCGTGAGGTGGCGCTGACCGAACTCGGCCTGGCCTGGTTGCCGAAGGTGCGCGAAGCCCTGCACGGGATCGACGCCGCAGTCGACGAGTTGATCGACATGTCTGCGCACGTACGCCGGATCCGGCTGGGCTACCTTATCGGCACCGGCGCGGACCTGCTGTTCAGGCTGGTGCGTCACTTCGAGGCCGCCTATCCGGAAATCACTTTGGAGCCAAGGGAATTCGACTTCTCCGATCCGACGGCGGGGCTGGCCGACGGCACCACCGAGGTGGCGATCATCAGGCCGCCGGTGGATCTGCCGGAGCATCGGACGTTCATCCTCGACGCCGAGAACTGGGTGGCCTGCCTACCGCGGGACCATCCGCTGGCGGGCCGCTCCGAGCTGACGATCGCCGAGTTGCTCGACGACCCGATCGTCGTCGCCCCTGCCACGGCGGGCAGGTGGCGTGACTACTGGATGGCGATGGACGCGCGCGGGGGCAAACCACCCACCATCGCCGCCGTCGCAGCCACCTACGAAGAGGAGACCACGACGATCGCGCGGGGGCTCGGCATCAGCTTCACCAGCGAGGCCAGTGCCCGTCTGTACAACCGGCAGGGCATCGCGTACGTGCCGATCGTCGACCGCCCACGCAACTACACGGCGCTGGCTTGGCATCCCACCGGTCTCAGCCGCGACGCAGCGCAGTTGGTGCGGCACGTCCGCGAACGATGGAGCTTTGACGACGGCCAGACCATCGAGCGCGCGGCGACCGACTATTGATAAAGAACGCTTATCAGTAGATCAGAATTTGGAATTTCCCTGGACAGGCTGAGAGGGGTTTCCTCACTGCATGACTGACACCGCCTCACCCATCACGCCTTCGGCGCCGATAGACGACGAAGACGCCCGGCTGGCCCAGTTCGGCTATACACAGAAACTCGACCGCTCGGTCGGCCGACTGGCGTCCTTCGCCATCGGCTTTGCGACGATCAGCGCCACGACGGCGGTGTTCACCGGATTCGGCGCCGGGTACTTCACCGCAGGCGGGCCGTTCGTGTGGACCCTGCTGCTCGCCGCCGCGGTGTTCGTGGTCTGGACGTTCATCGCCGCGGACCTAACCGCCAAGATCCCCTTGGCCGGCTATTCGTACCAGTGGACCAGTCGCCTCGTCGGCTCCACGATGGCGCTGTTCACCGGTGTGCTGGCCCTCGCCGGATGGATTTGCGGCATGACCGGCGTCGGCTTCATTCTGTCCGGCTACCTCGGCAGCCTGTTCGGCTGGAACATGAGCCAGACCGCGCAGATCCTCGTCGCCATCGGCGTAATGGCTGTCTGCATGCTCATCAACCTGTATGGCGTGCGGTTCGCGACGATGGTCAACAACATCGGCGTGAGCCTCGAGTTCGTCATCACCGTCGGCGCAACGATTCTCGTCGCGATCGTCGCCTTCTCTTCGCCGGACAACCACCAATCCGTCTCGGTGCTCTTCACCGGCGGCACGTCTGACGGCAGTACCCCGTACGTCCTAGCATGGCTGGCCGCATCGCTCGGCCCCTTCTTCGGACTCATCGGTGTGGAGGCCAGTGCGGACATCGCCGAGGAGACCGTCAACGCCCGACACGTCATTCCGCGGACGATGTTCTACGCGTTGACCGCCTCGATCGTGATCGAGTTCGGCATGTACGTCGTCTACGTGCTCGCGATCAAGAATGCAGACGCCGTTCAGGCCGCATCCGCTGCCCCCATCGAGGAGATCATCACCCAACAGGTCGGCCCGGTCATCAGCAAGATCGTCGTCGCCGTGGCCCTGACCAACGTGCTGGCTTGCATCCTGGCCAACATCCTGGTCGCCACCCGGCTGACCTACTCGATGTCCCGCGACAACATGCTGCCGTTCTCCCACATCTGGCGGCACGTGTCCCCGTCGAACCGCACGCCAACGTACGCAGTGCTCGGAATCTTCGGTTTCTCGACGATCCTGCTGCTTTCGGCACTGGTCAGCGAGAAGGCGTTCTTCCTCATCCTCGGGCTCTCCTCGCTGGCAGTCTGCGCGATGTACCTGCTGCAGACAGTCGCCGTGTTGATCGCCAATCGCCGCGGAACCATCCCAACGGCTGAGCCAGGAACCTTCGACCTCGGCAAGGCGCGCGTGCCGGTGGCCGTGATCGCAGCCATCTGCTTCACCCTGGTGTGTGCGGCGCTGATCTTCCTCCCACAGTTCGCGGGCAACGGCTATGTGTTTCTCGGCCTGCTCGCACTTGCCACGCTCTGGGCCTTCACCGGACTGCGCAAGCGGCTGGCTACCGGCGAGGCCGGACCGGACTACGCCAAGACCCACGCCTCCTGAAGTTCAGGATCTACCAAAGGAATACGCATCATGACCCTCACAGACTTGGGCTCGAGCAACCTTGTCGCGGTCGAGCCCGGCGCGGCGATCCGCGAGGACACCCCACCTGGCTCGGTGATCCAATACAGCGACTACGAACTCGACACCTCCAGCCCGTTCGCAGGCGGAGTGGCCTGGATCGAGGGCGAGTTCATCCCGGCCGAGGACGCCAGGATCTCGATCTTCGACACCGGCTTCGGCCACTCCGACGTCACCTACACCGTCGCACACGTGTGGCACGGCAACATCTTCCGGCTCGGCGACCACCTCGACCGGCTCCTCGACGGCGCGCGCAAGCTTCGGCTCGAGCCCGGAATGACAAAGGACGAGATCGCTGAAATCTCTAAACGCTGTGTGGCCATGTCGCAGCTTCGCGAGTCGTTCGTCAACCTGACGGTCACCAGAGGGTACGGAAAACGCAAGGGCGAGAAGGACTTGTCCAAGCTCACCCACCAGGTGTACATCTACGCGATCCCGTATCTGTGGGCGTTCCCGCCGCATGAGCAGATCTTCGGCACCACGGCGATCGTCCCGCGTCACGTGCGGCGCGCAGGCCGGAACACCGTCGACCCGACGATCAAGAACTATCAATGGGGCGATCTCACCGCGGCCAGCTTCGAGGCCAAGGACCGTGGCGCGCGTACCGCGATCCTGATGGATGCCGACAACTGCGTCGCCGAGGGCCCGGGTTTCAACGTCGTCGTCGTGAAGGATGGGAAGCTCGCATCGCCATCCCGAAACGCATTGCCCGGCA
>JAVXWV010000353.1:0-4392 GCA_032230775.1 Mycobacterium sp.
TGAAGGAGGAAAAAATGAATAGTCGCATCGACAATTTTTGGTATTCAATACAGCACCCGCTGGGGCCGTCGAGGGAACTTGGCTCATACGCAAACCATCAGGAGAGCGTGGAGCAACTTATTCGGGAGATGAACGCTAGATTCCTTCCGATTAAACGTGGGCTGGAACACTCGCCTACCGGACACCCGATCCGCCCCGCCCGCTAGTTATCTTCGCCGGGACGATGGTGTCGTCGGGGAACACCCGCCACCCGGGTGGCGGTCCGCTGTTGCCTAGTCGCTGCTTATCCGACGGGTGGGACCGAGACGGGTGCTGGACCTGGCGGCAATGGATTCTCAGAACCGATCACAGGACCCATGCGGCCCGGCAGGGTGGGATTGAGTTGCGGCGTTGAGCCAGTGAATGATTCGGCTTCACGATCATGCCCCCGTGTGCTGATCTGACAAACACGCCGCTCTAAGAACTGGCCTGAAGCCCCGCAAGCCTTAACACCAGCGTGCTAATGAACTCATCGGCGCGATTCTGATAGTGCTTGTTTCGGAACGCGCCAATGTCCACCGATAACTCATCATCTAGGCCGAAAACGACCGTCACCCCGCGATTCGCCCTCAAGCGCATCCCGTCTTCGACAACATTGACGCTGACTCGTACAGCTTGAACTCTCGAGAGGTGATACAGGTTCCCGCGAACCTCTCCCTCGTCACCGGCACCTTCTGCGCTCACGACACCGACGAGGTTGCCCTGTATCCAGCCCACCATCTCGCGATCGTGTCCGACGTCGACAAAGAACGCATCTACAGGCCATTCGGTCAGCGACTTTACTGCGAGGACTAAGGCGCGCGAAACCCCAGTTCCACTGTCGCCAATCAAGTCTGAGCGGATTTCTTCGTCTGTCGCCATAGGCGCGACGCTACGCCCCGCGTCCGACGCTTTCGCTTGGCTCGATGGTGTCGTTGGGGAACACCCGAAACGACCGGACACCCCCAAAAATGTCACCCAACCACGCTGGCCCCCATCAGGCCGGGAATGTGTCGGCGCCGACATACGATCGCGGAACATGGCCCGCGATGATACGAAACGAGAGGGCGGCTGGTGCCATGGCGCAGCGTTGTTGAGCTGGCTTTCTCGGCCGCCTTCGGAATCCTGGTCAGGATTGGATTCGGCTACAACTTCTAGGGCTGCGGCGGGCAAACGCACCTCGCCAACCTGTGCGTCGCGGCGGGGATCAAGCCCATCGACATCGCGGAGCTCATGGGCCACCGAGACGTCAAGACGACGTTATGCCACCGAAGGTTGAGGCGGACAACGTGGTAGCGCTACGGGGTTAGGCCGCTCGTTGGTGTAGTGACCCGGTAGACATCGATCTCTTCGGGCAGACCCTTGAGGTGTTGTGGACCAAGGCTTTCGAACGTCAGGCCCGATCCGGCCGAGAGATCGCGCACCGTGCGACTTGTCAGCACTTCGTCGGCCCCGGCCATCGCGCCTATCCGTGCTCCGATATGGACGGCCATGCCACTCCATTCGTCTCCGCGTTTTTCGCACTCCCCGACGTGGATCCCCGCGCGTATCCGGATGCCCCGCGTCGCCAGGGCTGGCACGAGCTCGAGCCCGCACCGGGCCGCCTTCGTCGGACCGTCGAAAAGAGCGAATACGCCGTCCCCGGTGTGCTTGGCGCGGCGGCCGCCGTATTTCGACAGCAGGCTGTCGACCACCCTGTCGTGGGCGTCGAGCTCATGGCGCCAATGCGCGTCGCCGTGGGCGCTGAGCAGTTGGGTCGAGCTGACGATATCGGTGAAGAAGACCGTCGAGAGCACGCGTTCGTTCGCCCCGACGTCGTGCTCGCCGCATACGAAATCGAGGATGGCCTCGGCCATCGCTTCGTCCAAGAGCCCGTGCGGTCCCGGCGGAAGCTCCTGAAACTGCGCGTTGGGCATGCCGGCCGCGAGCGCCTTGGCGGCTTCAAGGGGTGCGATGAGATCGCCCCGTCTTCCCAACACCAGTGTCGGAACGCGGACGCTGTTCAGTATCGGTCGCACGTCAATGTTTGACAGCGCCTGCCAGAGCATCAGGGCCATCGTGGGGCTCGCTGAAGCCCGTTGAACTCTTCCGTAGAGATCGAGGAAGCCCGGCACCTCGACGAGTGGCCCGAAGAACCATTCGGCCATTGCCCCTTCGCCCCACCGTGTTTCGATCTCGTCCCGTACTGCGGAAGTCTGTTCGGCGGTGAAGCCCCAGGGGTAATCCGGCGGCTCGGGCGAAAACCGCGGCAGCGTGCCATACAGGACAAGTGACTGCACCCGCTCCGGATAGGTCGCCGCGAAGAGGATGCTCATGGGCCCGCCTTCGGAGATGCCGAAGATTGCTGGGCACTCAGCTTCGGCAGCGTCCAGCACCGCGTGCAGGTCGTCCATCCGCTCGTCGAGTGGAGGGACGCGAGTCACGGGGTCCGACAGCCCGGTGCCGCGCTTGTCCCAGGCGATGAACCGGGTTTGTTCGCCAAGCAGTTCGGGGAAGCTTGCGAAGGGACTCTCGGGAAGGTCCCACACATCGACGTTGCTGATCCAGCCAGGAACCCAGACGAGCGTCGGGTCTCCGTCGCCCCAAATGCGGTAGGCGAGGCGAACGGACCCGTTCCGCGCGTAACGTACACGCCCCCCGCTCACACCGAATATCTTTGCACCGCCGAGGTCAGAGGGTCCTCAGATTGGGCTCATGCGCTCGCGCAGCGGCGTCGGCAAGTCGGGGTACGGGCCGCGAACCGAAACGACGTCGACAGTGTTTGCACCGGTGAACGTGGAGCCGATGACGGGAATCGAACCCGCGTATTCAGCTTGGGAAGCTGATGTTCTGCCATTGAACTACATCGGCCTATTTGACTGGCGTTGCTGATCACGAAGGCTAACATTCGAGCGGCTACGCTCGTCGCGTGCTGCTCTCCGATCGCGACATCCGTGCCGAAATCGCCGCCGGGCGACTGGGCATCGACCCCTACGACCCGGACCTGGTGCAGCCGTCGAGCGTCGACGTCCGGCTCGACAACATGTTCCGCGTCTTCAACAACACCCGCTACACCCACATCGACCCGTCGATCCAGCAGGACGAGCTCACCAGCCTCGTGCAGCCGGATGCGGGAGAGCCGTTCGTGCTGCATCCCGGCGAGTTCGTGCTCGGCTCGACGCTGGAACTGTGCACGCTGCCCGACGATCTCGCCGGCAGGCTGGAGGGCAAGTCGTCGCTCGGCCGCCTCGGCCTGCTGACCCACTCGACGGCGGGCTTCATCGACCCCGGCTTTTCCGGCCACATCACCCTCGAGCTCTCGAATGTCGCGAACCTGCCGATAACGCTGTGGCCGGGAATGAAGATCGGCCAGCTGTGCCTGCTCCGGCTGACCAGCCCCGCCGAGCACCCCTATGGCAGTGCGCAGGCCGGCTCCAAATACCAAGGCCAGCGCGGCCCGACCCCATCGCGGTCGTATCAGAACTTCATCAAGTCCAGCTGACCGGGCACCGCACGCTCGTGAGCTTTGGGTAACTCCGCCGAAACGTACACATATGCTCTTCTCCGATCCTGGAGGGAGCCCGAATTGAACTCGATCGATCCGGCCGCCACCGCTTGGCTGCTAGCCAGCACGGCGCTTGTCCTGTTGATGACACCGGGACTTGCCATCTTCTACGGCGGCATGGTCCGCACTACCGGCGTGCTCAACATGATCATGATGAGCTTCATCTCGATCCCGTTGGTGACCGTTGCGTGGCTGATGGTCGGGTACACCATCGCGTTCTCCAAGGACGGTGCGGCAGGCCTGGTCGGCGACCTCTCCCACATCGGGATGCTCGGAATCAACCCGGCCACCGCGCGCGGGCCGGTTCCTGAGCTGTTGTTCGCCACCTTCCAGCTGGGGTTCGCAATCGTCACCGCAGCATTGGTCAGCGGTGCGATCGCCGACCGCGCGAGGTTCTCGGCCTGGATGGCCTTCGTCCCGCTGTGGACGGTCGCGGTTTACGCCGTTGTGGCGCACTGGGTGTGGGCCCCTGGTGGGTGGCTGTTCGAGCTGGGGGCGCTCGACTACGCAGGCGGCCTGGTCGTCGAGATCGTCTCAGGCATGTCGGCGCTGGCGCTGGCCCTGGTGCTCGGCCCCCGGATCGGCTTCAGGAAAGACGCCATGCGTCCGCACAACCTGCCGTTCGTCTTGCTTGGCTGCGGCCTGCTGTGGTTCGGCTGGTTCGGGTTCAACGCCGGTTCGGCACTGGCTGCCAACGGGTTGGCCGCTGCGGTCTTCCTGAACACCCTCGTGGCCGGTTGCCTCGGCATGCTGGGGTGGATCGCGGTGGAGCGGATTCGCGACGGCAGACCGACAACGTTCGGCGCCGCGTCGGGTGTGATAGCCGGCCT
>JAVXWV010000358.1:0-3820 GCA_032230775.1 Mycobacterium sp.
TCCAGCCGCAGAACGCCACCACCCGCGCGGCCATCGTCCAGCCGAGACAACCTGAACGGTCCGGCAGCCCAACGTCTTTCGCGCCGTGGGAAACCCTCGGATTCCAGGGTCGCAACTTTGTGGCCACCGGTCCCCACGCCGACGAGTTGACGCGCCTGAACGGCAGACCCGCCAAGGAACCGATCCGGGTGTACGTCGGGCTGAACACCGCGGCCGACGACAAGAGCCGGATGGCGGTGCTGCTGAGCGAACTCGAACGGGCAGGCGCCTTCGACCGCAAGGTGCTTGTTATCGTCCCGACCACGGGCACGGGATGGATCAACCCGATCGCCGCCCGCTCGCTGGAGATGATGTACAACGGCGACACCGCGCTGGTCGGATCGCAGTATTCGTTTCTGCCGAGCTGGATTTCGTTTCTCGGCGACCGGGACAAGTCCATGGAGTCCGGGCGGATGATGATCAACGCCATCCACGATCGATGGGTGCAGCTTCCGCCAGACCACCGCCCCAAGCTGGTGCTGTACGGCGAAAGCCTCGGCTCGATGGCCGGGCAGGGCGCGTTCGGATGGCTGCCCGACATCGCCAGGATGGGCTTCTCCTCTGTGCTGTGGGTCGGCCCGCCGAATGCCAGCCCGCTGTGGAGCGCCATCACGGCAAGGCGCGATCCTGGCACGCCGGAGGTTGAACCGCGGTACGACAACGGGCGTACCGTGCGGTTCTCGCAGGCCAGCGACGCGGCCGAGATCGCGCGCGACACCGCGGCGCCGTGGGAGGGCACCCGCGTGCTGTTCCTGCAGCATCCGTCCGACCCGATCGTGTGGTGGTCGCAGGATCTGTTGTTCAACCGGCCCGACTGGCTCAAGGAACCACCTGGCCGCGACCGCACGGCGTCGATGCGCTGGTATCCGATCATCACGTTTTGGCAGGTCGCTGCCGACATGAACAACGCCGGGTCCGTTCCCGGCGGGCATGGCCACAACTACGGGGACTTCGTGCTCGACGGCTGGGCCGCCGTCACCCCGCCCGACGGGTGGACACCCGACGACACCGAACGCATCCGCGTCGCGCTGGAAACGACCGAGGCCGCCGACGGGCCCGAATACTGATGCGGCCCAGCAAGGTTCGCGCGGTCGCGCTGGCGGCCGGGCTGGTCGGTTGGGGCTTTGCGGCGCCGCGGGTGCGATGGCATCCGGTTCCGAATGCGTCGCTGGGCACCGGACTCGTCGCGGTCACCCGCAGTCCGCTCGGGTTGCGTCCGCCTGCGCTGTGGTCGGGCATGCGGTACGGCCTTGCCGCCGGCGCGGCGGTGGCGCTCGGCGTCGCTGCGCTGACCGCGTTGCCGCCGGTGCGGGCGGCGATGTCCGAGCGCAAGCTGCCCGAACACACGGCTCGCTGGCTGCTGCTGGACATCCCGATCGGAACGGTCTGGCCCGAGGAGGCCGCCTACCGGGCCACGCTGGGCACCGTCGCCGAGCAGGCTTTCGGGCCGACCCGCGGTCGGCTGCTGCAAGCCGCGGCGTTCGGGTTATGGCACGTCGTCGACGCCCGCACCACCGGACAGCCGGTGATCGGCACCGTGCTGGTCACTGGCGTCGGGGGCTGGTTGTTCGGCTGGCTGCACGCGCGGTCGGGCAGCCTCGCCGCGCCGATGCTGGCGCACCTGGCGGTCAACGAGGCTGCCGCGGTGGCGGCCCTTGCCGTAAAGCGATGGCGCTGAGCGACGCGGCGATCCCGACCACCAGTGCTGTGATGACCACCGGCCACAGCGCCGAAGCGGCGAACTCGGCGTCACGCAGCGGGAACAGCACCACCACCACCAGCAACACCGGCCACAGCACGCGGCACATCCGGGCTGCGGTCTCCGCACCGGGCAGCCGCGAGTTCGCCTCGGCGACAAACACATACAGCACCACGAGCAGCATGGCCGCGACGAGCTTGTCGGAAGTGCCCGAGTTGCGGCACAGCGCTACCGTGAGAATTGCCAGCAGGGCCAGTGTGGCCATTGTGGTCGCCGTTTCCTCGCCGGTGAGTCGGCGCGCGACGCGCAGCACGGCCCATGTCAGCGCGAGCAGTGCGGCAGCCCACAGCGCGGCACCACCCATGATCACCCAGACAAAGCCGGAGTGGCCGAACATGTCCGGCACGATCAGGCCGAAGTCGGTGGCATCGAGTCGGAAGCCGCCCGCCGCACCGAGATTCGTGGCCACCAGCAGTAGTGCGGCGATCGCGCCCGCAGCCCCGACCGACCAGCCGAGCGGTACGGCGACCGACCGCAACTGGTCGGCGGCCGTCGTCGGCGCTTCGAAAGCGACGGTCGCCAGCCCTAGGAAGATGATTATGGTTCCCCCCGCCGGCACAGAAGTCCACGCCGGGGAGCCGATCTGGACCGCCGCCGTCCCGGAGAGCACTTTGGCGAGCACGGCCAGTGCGAGGTAGAAGTACACCAGCAGCCCGGCCGCGGCCAGCACCGCGACCAACATGGCCACGACCCGGGTCGGCAGCGACCACTCCAGCATTCCCGCGGTCGCGAGGGCGGCCACCGACAATGCCGGCCACCACCAGCCGGACATTGCCGCGGTGAGGTCGGACTGGCCCGACAGCCCAAGCAGGCCGACGGTCCTGGCTGCGGCGACTGCGAGCAGCGCATAGGCCACTAATTGGACTACCGCCGCCGTCCCCGCCGCGCGCACACCGAGGGTCGAACCGACCAGATCGCAGGTGGATGGGACGGAAGGCGCGTGTCGGTGCAGCCTCGACAATGCCCAGATCACCGTCGCCACAACCGGCATAGCGACAAGGGCGCCGACACCGCTGTGCATCGCGGCTCCGCAGGCGGCGAAGGACAACGCCGCGATCTGCCAGCTTCGTATCGGCGCAACCTCTGGCGCCGCCCCGAACACCACCGAGTCGGACGCCAGCTTCTTCGGCATGGGTGAAGCATGGCAGGGCCTGCGCCCGCCGGATTGCAAGTTTCTAGACGTCGCGGACGTCGAGAACCAGCTGATGGGGCTCACTGACCTGATCGTCGATGCCGAAGCTGATGACGCGCTTCGGTGTGACCCGAATGATCGCGGTGTCCAGCTCGTCACCGGCAGGCCCGAGCGACGGCCCGATCTCGGCCTGTTCGGCGGTCCCGCGGATCTCAAGGCAGCGCACCCGCCACGGGTCGCGTGAGGTGATGTCGTCGACGACGAGCGCAACCTTGTCGTTGCGCGCGATGTTTCGGAACTTCTGGCTCTTCGACATCCGGTAGCCGGCGATGTCGATGGTGCCCAGTGCCTCGTTGTAGCTGAATCCCACCGGGCTGTTCTGCGGCGTGCCGTCGGGCTGGATGGTGGCCAGCCGGCCAAGGTCGGCCTCGCGCAGGAAGTCGAGTTCGTGTGATTTGAAGATCATGCCGCCAACGTAGAACCTCAACAGATGTTGATGTCAACCGTCAGGGGTTGATGGTGTTCTCGCCGATCTGGCGGCCCCACACGTAGTCGATCAGTATCGGTTGGCCGATTGCAATGTGGTTGTTCGGCGCGATTGACGCGCCGGTGTCCATCACCAGATAGGGCGCGGGCCACAGGTACCGCGTGATGTCCTGCCAGCAGCCGGGACGGCCCTCAGGGCCGCCGTGAGCGTTCACTCGCGGCAGGTTGTCGGGATAGACCCACGGGTTAGGGGCACCGAGACTCGTGAGCGAGCCGGCTGATCCCGACAGGGAGTAGCCATTCCCGCCGACGACCGCCGCGACGCGCTTCTGCACGTCCGAGAACTTGCGGAACGTGCAGAAGATCTCGGGGCTGTAGTAGTCGAGCAGCTGCGTCGTCGACAC
>JAVXWV010000416.1:0-3281 GCA_032230775.1 Mycobacterium sp.
CCACCGCACTCTCACCGTAGAGATCGAGCAGAGCGTCGGCGACGAAGCGGTCGCCGCTGCGCAGACGTTCGGCGAAGTAGGCGGTCAGCTTGAGGTACTCGTCGCTCACAGGCGGCCGCCGATCCACAGGCCGAGCCAGGCGGCGGCCAGACCGAGCACGAGGCTGACGACGATGTTGGCGACGGCGGGCCACAGCTGACGTTCCTCGCCGAGACGTTGTGTCTCCAGCATCCAGGTCGAGAACGTTGTGTAGGAGCCGACGAACGCGGTGCCGGCCAGCAGCGCGAGGTGAGGGCTGAGTGCAAAGCCGGACAGCAGGCCGAGCAGCAGCGCACCGCTGAGATTGACCACCAGCGTGCCGTAGGGAAACGACCCCGATACCCGGCTCGACACCGTCCGGTCGACGAGGAATCGCAGCACCGCTCCGACGCCGCCGATCACGACGACGCCTGCCCAGACCGCGACCGTCATCCGCGGATCCGGGCGCGTCGCACCAGGGCGGTGGCCAGGTAGAGGGCGAGTAGTCCGGCGACGATGCTGGCGGCGGTGTAGCCGACGGCCAGTCCGTAGTGGCCGTGCTCGAGCATCTTGATGATCTCGACCTGCATGGTCGAGAACGTGGTCAGGCCACCGCAGATCCCGGTGCCGAGCAGTGGCCGCCGGTAGCTCGACACCGGTAGCCGCTCGAGCAGCCGGGTGGTGAAGTAGCCCAACAGAAATGCGCCGACGATGTTGACAATGAAGGTCGGCCACGGCCAGCGGCCCGGGTCGGGCGCGGCAAGCGTCTCGAAGGCGGCCCTGGCGAGGGTGCCGAGCGCTCCGCCGACGAAGACCGCGGCCAGTTCACGGAGGTCGAAACTGAACATGAGCCAAAGTATCGCCGTCCAGCTTTCGCTCGGGCGTACGACGCGGTTCTCGGAGGAGCAGAATCGGGGCATGGCTGCGAACCCACGTGCCGGTCAGCCGGCCCAACCCGAAGATCTCATCGATGTGGCACAGGTGGTGACGGCGTATTACACCGTCGAACCCGACCCGGACAACGTGGATCAGCAGGTGGTGTTCGGCACGTCCGGGCACCGTGGGTCCAGCCTGGACGCGGCGTTCAACGAAGGGCACATCCTGGCGACCACGCAGGCGATCGTCGAGTACAGGGCGGAGCAGGGCACCACGGGACCGCTGTTCATCGGCCGTGACACCCATGCGCTCTCGGAGCCGGCGTGGGCGTCGGCGCTGGAAGTGCTGGCCGCCAATGATGTTGTCGCGATGATTGATTCGGCCGACCGCTTCACTCCGACCCCCGCGGTCAGCCACGCGATCTTGACCTTCAACCGTGACCGCGACGGCGACCTGTCCGACGGCATCGTCGTTACGCCGTCGCACAACCCGCCGCGTGACGGCGGCTTCAAATACAACCCGCCCAACGGCGGACCCGCCGACACCGACGCGACCGGTGCCATCGCCAAGCGTGCCAACGAGATTCTGCGCGACGGGCTCAAGGCCGTGAAGCGCGTGCCGCTGGCCGCGGCGCTGCGGATCGCGCAGCGGCACGACTACATGGACGCCTACGTCGAGGACCTACCCAACGTCGTCGACCTGCATGTGATCCGCGCCGAGGGCATCCGCATCGGCGCCGATCCGCTGGGCGGGGCAAGCGTCGACTACTGGGGTGCCATCGCCGAACGACATGACCTGAACCTGACGGTGGTCAATCCGCTCGTCGATGCGACGTGGCGGTTCATGACGCTCGACACCGACGGCAAGATCCGGATGGACTGCAGTTCGCCCAACGCGATGGCGTCGCTGATCGCCAACCGCGACTCCTACCAGATCGCCACCGGCAACGACGCCGACTCCGACCGGCACGGCATCGTCACCCCCGACGGCGGTCTGCTCAACCCGAACCACTACCTCGCGGTGGCGATCGACTATCTGTACACCAATCGGCCGGAATGGCCGGGTTCGACGGCGGTGGGCAAGACGGCCGTCAGCTCATCGATCATCGACCGGGTGGTCGCCGGGCTGGGCCGCAAGCTGCTCGAGGTGCCGGTCGGGTTCAAGTGGTTCGTCGACGGATTGATCAGCGGCACCATCGGTTTCGGCGGTGAGGAGAGCGCGGGCGCGTCGTTCCTGCGCCGCGACGGGTCGACGTGGACCACCGACAAGGACGGCATCATTATGGCGCTGCTGGCGTCGGAGATTCTTGCGGTGACCGGGCAGACGCCGTCGCAGCGGTACGCGGAATTGGCCGAAAAGTACGGTGCGCCAACGTATGCCCGCATCGACGCGCCGGCCGACCGGGAACAGAAGGCCCGGCTGGCCAAGCTCTCACCGGATCAGGTGACCGCGACCGAACTGGCGGGCGAGCCGATCACCGCCAAGCTGACCACCGCGCCGGGCAACGGTGCGCCGCTGGGCGGCCTGAAGGTGACGACGGAGAACGCGTGGTTCGCGGCGCGCCCGTCGGGAACCGAGGACGTCTACAAGATCTACGCGGAGTCGTTCAAGGGACCCGAGCATCTTGCAGAGGTGCAGCAGGCGGCGAAAGACGTGGTGAATACAGTCATAGCGTGAGTTCCGTCGCGGAGGGTGACTGTCAAGCACCCGACAAGCCGAAGCTCCCGAGCGAAATCTGGGTGCTGATCACGGCTAACGTCGTGATCGCGCTCGGCTATGGCGTGGTGGCGCCCGTCCTCCCGCAGTACGCCCGCAACTTCGGGGTCAGCATCAGCGCGGCGACGTTCGTCATCACGGCCTTCTCGCTGCTGCGGCTGCTTGCCGCGCCCGCCAGCGGTCTGGTGATCCAGAAGCTGGGGGAGCGACGCGTCTACCTGACGGGGCTGGTGATCGTCGCACTGTCCACGGGTGCGTGTGCGTTCGCGCAGACCTACTGGCAGCTGCTGCTGTTCCGCTCCCTCGGCGGCTTCGGGTCGGCCATGTTCTCCGTGTCGTCGCTCGGGCTGATGATCCGCATCTCGCCGCCCGACGCGCGCGGACGCGTCGCGGGACTGTTCTCGAGTGCGTTCCTGATCGGCTCGGTGTGCGGACCCGTGCTCGGCAGCCTCACGGTGGGCTTCGGCCTCCACGCACCGTTCGCCATCTACGGCGTTGCACTGCTCGTCGCGGTGGCGGTGGTGTACTTCCGGCTCCGGCATTCGTCGCTGGCGGCGCCCGCAGAGAACGACGAGCCGGCCGTGACGTTGCGAATCGCCTTGCGCAACAAAGCGTATCGATCCGCACTGTTCTCGAACTTCTCTACCGGCTGGTCCGTCTTCGGACTCCGC
>JAVXWV010000427.1:0-2863 GCA_032230775.1 Mycobacterium sp.
CGGCGACGTCGGTCGTGGTTGGCGTGCTGGCGATTGCGTGCCTCGGCGCAGGGCTGCGGTACCACTGCGTCGAAGAGCCGGCCAGGGTCTGGCTGCGCCTCATGGTCAAGACTCGCGCCGCTCAACCTACCGAGGCCGCCGACCCGGCACACGGGAGGCTTCAACCGCTCCACGGCCCCCGGCACATGCCGACGGATACCGTCGCTACCCGCGCGGGCTGATCGTTGCCTGATAGCCGAATCCTGCTGCGCCCGATGACAAAGCAGCAGTTTTGTAACGCAAAGCTTACGAATTCGTTGCCGCCGCGATTTTCATCAATTGGGCCGTACGCTGTTCCGGTGAGTCGTCTGATCACGGCCATCATGATGATTGCCGTTCTTCTCGCCACGGTTGCAGAGCACCGAACACCGGTGAGGCACAACGCAACACTGAATCTGGCCGTCACGGTGAACCACATCGCGGTGGTCGGTGACTCATACACGACCGGAGGCGATCTCGGCGGCCTCGGCTCCAAGGGCTGGACGGCTCGGACTTGGCAGCGGCTCGCTCAACAAGGAGTAGCCGTCTCCGCCGACGTGGCGGCTGAGGGCGGTGCCGGCTACGGCACGCGCGGAAACCACGGGAGCGTGTTCGAGGACTTGACGGCCGACGCGGTCAAACCTGACGACGTGCTGGTGGTGTTCTTCGGGTCCCGCAACGACCAGGCCGTCGACCCAACGCAGCTCTCCATTCTGGCGTGGGGCACGTTCCAACTCGCTCGGCGCACGGCGCCGAAGGCACAGTTCCTCGTAATCGGGCCGCCGTGGCCAACTTCCGATCCGCCCGACAACGTCCTGCGGATCCGCGACGCTCTGAAATATCAGGCGGGGGTCGCGGGCGCGACGTTCATCGATCCGATCGCCACCGGGTGGTTCGTCGGCAAGCCGGATTTGATCGGCAAGGACGGAATACATCCGACCGACGCCGGTCACGAGTACATGGCCGAAATGATCGCGCCGTTGATCCGCGCGCAGTTGTCCTGACCCATCCGTGAAAAACGGCGCCCCGCAAGCCATGTCAGGCTGCGGGGCGCCGTTCTTAGTCGATCAGGCTCCGACGTTACTTGATGTCGAACCTGTCGTTGTTCATCACCTTGACCCACGCTTTGACGAAGTCCGCAACGAACTTCTCCTTGGCGTCGTCTTGGGCGTATACCTCGGCAAGTGCCCGCAGCACCGAGTTCGAACCGAAGACGAGGTCGTTCGCCGTGGCCGTGTACTTCTTCTGGCCTGTGGCGCGGTCGGTGCCCTCGTAGACGTTCTCCTCGGACTCCGACACCTTCCACGCCGTGCCCATGTCGAGCAGGTTGACGAAAAAGTCGTTGGTCAGCACACCCGGCTTGTCGGTGAACACGCCGTGCTTGCTGCCCCCGTGGTTGGCACCTAGCGCACGCAGACCGCCGATGAGCGCCGTCAACTCCGGCGCCGTGACGTCCAGGAAATACGCCTTCTCCAACAGCAACTTCTCGAGCGGCTGCTTCTCACCTGGCCGGACGTAGTTGCGGAACCCATCGAACCGCGGTTCGAGGACCCCGAAGGCCTCCACATCGGTGTTCTCCTGCGATGCGTCGGTGCGGCCCGGCGCGAACGGCACCGTGACCGCGACGCCGCCGTCCTTGGCGGCCTTCTCAACCGCCGCCGAACCGGCCAGCACGATCAGGTCCGCCAGCGACACCTTCGTGCCACCGGCGCCGTTGAAGTCCTGCTGGATCTTCTCGAGCACGGGCAGCACCTTGGCCAGCTCGGACGGCTCGTTGACCTCCCAGTTTTTCGCTGGCTCGAGGCGCAACCGCGCGCCGTTGGCGCCGCCACGTTTGTCGGTGCTGCGGAAGCTCGCCGCTGACGACCACGCGGTCTTGACGAGCTGCGGAATCGACAAGCCTGAGTCGAGCACCTTGGCCTTCAGGGCCTTGATGTCCGCCTCACCGATCAGCTCGCCCTCGACCGCGGGCACCGGGTCCTGCCACAGCTGCGGCTCGGCGACCCACGGCCCGAGGAAGCGGCTGATCGGCCCCATGTCACGGTGCAGCAGCTTGTACCAGGCCTTACCGAACGCCTCGTTGAGCTCCTCAGGATGATCGAGCCAGCGCCGGGTGATGTCGGCGTAGATGGGAGAGACCCGCATCGAGACGTCGGTGACCAGCATCGTGGGCTTGCGAGGCGGCCCGCCGAACGGATCGGGAATGGTCGCCTCGGCGTCCTTGGCCTCGAACTGCCAGGCACCGGCGGGACTCTTCACCAGCTCCCACTCGTGGCCGTAAAGGATCTCCAGGTACGCGTTGCTCCACTGTGTCGGCGTGGGGGTCCACACGACCTCGAGGCCGCTGGTGATGGAGTCGCCGGCCTTGCCGGAGCCGAACGGGCACTTCCAGCCCAGGCCCTGCTGCTCGATGGGGGCACCCTCAGGCTCGGGGCCCATACCATCGTCCGGACCCGCACCGTGGGTCTTGCCGAGGGTGTGGCCGCCGACGATCAGCGCGGCGGTCTCCTCGTCGTTCATCGCCATCCGGCCGAACGTCTCTTTGATGTCGATGGCGGCGGCCAGCGGATCCGGCTTGCCTTCTGGGCCTTCGGGATTCACGTAGATCAGGCCCATCGTGGTGGCGCCGTAGCGCTCCTCGAGGTCCCGTGCTCCGGAGTAGCGCTTGTCAGTGCCGAGCCATTCGTCTTCCTCGCCGAAGATGACCTCTTCGGGCTCCCAGTAGTCGGGACGGCCGAAGGCGAACCCGAACGTCTCGAATCCGGCCGATTCGAGAGCGGCGTTGCCTGCGAACACCAGCAGGTCGGCCCACGAGATCTTGCTGCCGTACTTCTTCTTCACCGGC
>JAVXWV010000610.1:0-5579 GCA_032230775.1 Mycobacterium sp.
GCGCGGGCACGGGGGCCTGCGAGCGCCTCTGCGGTGTCCGCATCACGACGGTCACGGGCATCGCCGGGCCCGATCGAACCGGTCGACGAACTGTTGTCCCCCAACTGCGTCCACAACGCCACGCCAAGGGCGATGACGACGACCATCACCGCGACGGTCCAGCGGGTGGAGTTACTCATGTGCGGCCGGTCAGAGGCCGGCCATCGCAAGCAGGTGCTCGGTCTCCGGCCCCTTGACCAGCGGCGCGGCGATGAGCGGATCTGTCGGCCCTGTGCCGAACGACGGGCAGTCCTTGGCGAGCACGCACACGCCGCATGCGGGCTTCTTCGCATGGCACACGCGGCGGCCGTGGAAGATCACCCGGTGACTCAGCAGCGTCCACTCGCTGCGTTCGATCAGCTCGCCGATCGCGTGCTCGATCTTCACCGGATCCTCCAGGGTGGTCCAGTGCCACCGTCGCACCAGCCTGCCGAAGTGGGTGTCGACGGTGATCCCGGGAATGTCGAACGCGTTGCCGAGGATGACGTTGGCGGTCTTGCGGCCGACACCGGGCAGCGTCACCAGTTCTTCCATGGTGTTGGGAACGTTGCCATCGAAGCGCTGCACCAGTTCCTGGCCGAGCCGGATGAGCGAGTTGGCCTTGTTGCGGTAGAAGCCGGTGGACCGGACGAGTTCTTCGAGTTCGGTTCGGTCGGCCTGCGCGTAATCCAGTGCCGTGCGGTACCGCTTGAACAACGCTGGAGTGGCGAGATTGACCCCCTTGTCGGTGCTCTGCGCCGACAGAATGGTGGCCACCGTCAGTTCCAGAGGATTGGTGAAGTCCAGCTCGCAGTAAACATGTGGAAATGCTTGTGCCAGTGTGCGATTCATCCTGCGAGCACGGCGCACCAGCCCGGTGCGGGTCTCTTTGTCCCACTTCCGCGGGGTGGCGCGTCGAGCCGGCTTGGCGGCGGCCTGCTTACCGACTGAAGTCTCACCCACGGTCACGGATGCCAGCGTACGCAGCGGGTCTGACTCCTCGGGGAGAGGACCGGTGCGGACCGGTGACAATTCGTGATCCCGCTGAGACCTTCGCCGTGTTTACTTCAGCCTTGTGTCTTGGTTGCTCGCGGCGTTCATCCCGGGGTTGCTGATGCTGGCAACATTCGGGCTGCAACGTCTCGAATCGAGCCTCGAGGACGACGCCGTCTCGGCTGCCGACGTCGCCGAGTTTCTCGAGCAAGCCGAGCCCGATGACGTGAACACGCTGGCGCGGGAGGGCATGGGCCAAGCGCTGCACAGCCTGCATCAGCGGTTGGGTGAACGCGACTGGCCGCTTGGCAGCGGGATCGGTGCCGGCGAAAGGGCAAGTTTGCCAACACGGCTGTACGTGCATCACGGGTCCAATCCTGAATTTCAGCCGACTCGGCATGCCAATCCTGTGTAGCGTGGGCTAGTCGCGCTGGTCGGCTAAATGCTGACAACGTCGGCGTGGCGTACCTCTAGACTGATCTCGCTAACCAGTCAGAGGTCGCTTGCGCATGTCATATCACCCAACAGCTTAAGAGGGGCAACGTGGACGAGATCCTGGCGAGGGCCGGAATCTTCCAGGGAGTCGAACCCAGCGCCGTATCCGCGCTCACCAAGCAATTGCAGCCCGTCGACTTCCCACGCGGGCACACCGTGTTCGCCGAGGGAGAGCCCGGCGACCGGCTGTTCATCATCATCTCTGGGAAGGTCAAGATCGGCCGACGTTCACCCGACGGCCGCGAGAATCTGCTCACCATCATGGGTCCGTCGGACATGTTCGGCGAGCTCTCGATCTTCGACCCGGGCCCGCGGACGTCGAGTGCCACGACCATCACCGAGGTGCGGGCGGTCTCGATGGATCGCGATGCGCTGCGCGCGTGGATCGCCGATCGTCCTGAGATCGCCGAGCAGTTGTTGCGAGTGCTGGCTCGCCGGCTCCGTCGCACCAACAACAATCTGGCCGACCTGATCTTCACCGACGTGCCCGGTCGGGTCGCCAAGCAGCTGCTCCAGCTGGCGCAGCGGTTCGGCACGCAGGAGGGCGGCGCGCTGCGCGTGACGCACGACCTGACGCAGGAGGAGATCGCGCAGTTGGTCGGCGCATCACGCGAGACGGTCAACAAGGCGCTCGCCGATTTCGCCCACCGCGGTTGGATTCGCTTGGAAGGCAAGAGCGTGTTGATCTCCGACAGCGAAAGATTGGCGCGACGGGCCCGCTGAGGCGCCTAGCTCCGCAGGTAGTCCAGTTGGGCTTGCACGCTCCATTCGGCTGCGTCCCATAGCTTTTCGTCGACGTCGGTATAGACGTGCTCGACGATCTGTCGCGCGCTGGCGTCGTCGCCGAGCGTATCCAACGCGCCGCGAACCTGGTCGAGCCGCTCCTCGCGGTGCGCGAGATACATCGCGCTGACGGCTTCCAGGTCGTCGAGATCGGGGCCGTGGCCGGGCAGCACGCTCCGGTGGCCGAGACCGTGCAGCCGGCGCAACGACTCCATGTACTGGCTGAGGCTGCCGTCCTCGTTGTCGATGACGGTGGTGCCGCGGCCAAGCACGGTGTCGGCGGTCAGCACCGCACCTTTCCCGTCGCTCCGCTCGCCCCGGACGTCGTCGAGCAGAAACGACACCGAGTCGGCGGTGTGGCCCGGTGTGGCCATCACCGTGATTCGCAGGCCCGCGGCATCGATGACCTCGCCGTCGACCAGCGGACCACCAAGACCGCGCAGGAACCCGCTGCCCACCGACCGGACGACGGCCCCGGTGCGCTCGACGATCTTGTCGATGCCGCCGGTGTGGTCCTCATGTCTGTGGCTGATCAGCACCAGCGGGATCGTGCCGAGCTCGGCGACTTTGGCGATGTGCTCGTCGTCTTCGGGCCCGGGGTCGACGACCACCATCTCGTCGCTGCCAGGCCCGCGCAGCACCCAGGTGTTGGTGCCGTCGAGCGTCATTAGCCCCGGGTTGTTGCACAGCAGTACCGACGCGGTCTCGGTGACCGGCCGCAGGAGGCCATACGCCGGATGCTCTAGCGTCACGAAACCTCTGCCCGATCGTCGCTCACGCGACGTCTGCCCGATCGTCGCTCACGCGACCTCTGCCCGATCGTCGGTCACGCGACCTCTGCCCGATCGTCGCTCACGCGACCTCTGCCCGATCGTCGCTCACGCGACCTCTGCCCGATCGTCGCTCACGCGACCTCGACGATGAGCTCAACCTCGACGGGCGCATCCAGCGGCAGTTCAGACACCCCGACCGCGGACCGGGCGTGCGCGCCTGCATCGCCGAACACCTCGCCAAGCAAGTGCGAGGCCCCGTTGATCACGCCGGGCTGGCCGTTGAATCCGGGCGCTGATGCGACGAATCCGACGACCTTGACCACCCGGGTCACGGCGTCGATACCGACAAGCGAATGCACCGCGGCCAGCGCGTTGAGTGCACATGTGCGCGCCAGCGCCTTGCCGTCCTCCGGGCTCACCTCGGCGCCGACCTTGCCGCCCTGCGGCAGCTTGCCCGCCTCCATCGGCAGCTGACCCGCTGTGTACACCAGGTTGCCGGTGCGCACCGCGGGCACATACGCCGCCATCGGCGGGACGACATCGGGCAGCACGATACCCAGCTCGGCGAGGCGCGCCGAGGCACTCATTTCGGGCGCTTCAGGTACGCGACGTGCTGCTCGCCGGTCGGACCAGGCAGCACCGACACCAGTTCCCAGCCGTCTTCACCCCACTGGTCGAGGATCTGTTTGGTCGCATGCGTAAGCAGCGGGACGGTGGCGTACTCCCAGCGGGTCGGTTCGCTCATGTGGCTGAGCTTATCGGGCAGCGAAAAGGACTTGGCTAGCATGCAGGGGTGGCTACCTCAGCGAACAGCGGTAGACCGGTCGGCTGGCCGTCGCGCCTGACTAAGGCGCGTCTGCACTTCGTCACCGGCAAGGGCGGAACCGGCAAGTCGACGATCGCGGCCTCTCTGGCGCTGGCGCTTGCCGCCGGTGGCCGCAAGGTGCTCTTGGTGGAAGTCGAAGGGCGCCAAGGCATTGCGCAGCTGTTTGACGTGCCACCGCTGCCGTATCAGGAGGTCAAGATCGCCACCGCCGACGGCGGCGGTCAGGTCAACGCGCTGGCCATCGACACCGAGGCGGCGTTCCTCGAATACCTCGACATGTTCTACAACCTCGGCCTTGCGGGCCGCGCGATGCGCCGGATCGGCGCTGTCGAGTTCGCCACGACGATCGCACCTGGCCTGCGTGACGTGCTGCTCACAGGCAAGATCCGCGAGATCGTGACTCGCGCCGAGAAGGGCAAGCAGCCGGTCTACGACGCGATCGTGGTGGACGCCCCGCCGACGGGCCGCATCGCCCGGTTCCTCGACGTCACCTCGGCGGTGTCGGAGTTGGCCAAGGGCGGCCCGGTGCACTCGCAGGCCGAAAGCGTGGTCAAGGTGTTGCATTCCGACCTGACGGCCATCCACCTCGTCACCCTGCTGGAGGCGCTGCCCATCCAAGAGACGCTCGAAGCGATCGAGGAACTCCAGGAACTGGACCTGCCGATCGGCAGCGTCATCGTCAACCGCAACATCCCGGCCTATCTGCCCGCCGATGACCTCGCCAAGGCGGCCGAAGGCGACATCGACGCCGACGCGGTGCGCTCGGGCCTAGGCAACGTCGGAATCACCTTGTCCGACAGCGACTTTGCTGGCCTGCTTACCGAGACGATCCAGCACGCGACACGAATCAAGGCGCGCGCCGAAAGCGCCGAGCAGCTCGACGAACTCGATGTGGCGCGGCTGGAGCTGCCGCAGATACCCGACGGAGTCGACCTCGGCAGCCTCTACGAGCTCGCCGAGGCCCTAGCCCACCAGGGGGTCAGATGAGTACCGCACCGCCCGCCCTTGACATGGGCGCGCTCCTGCACGACACCTCCAACCGCGTGCTCGTGTGCTGCGGCGCTGGCGGGGTCGGGAAGACCACCACCGCGGCCGCAATGGCTTTGCGCGCAGCGGAATACGGCCGCACCGTCGTGGTGCTCACAATCGACCCGGCCAAGCGGCTGGCCCAGGCGCTCGGCATCAAGGATCTGGGCAACACCCCGCAACGGGTTCCGCTCGCACCAGAGGTTCCCGGCGAGCTGCACGCGATGATGCTCGATATGCGCCGCACGTTCGACGAAATGGTGATCCAGTACTCCGGACGCGAACGGGGCGAAGCGATTCTGGACAACCAGTTCTATCAAACCGTGGCCACGTCACTGGCAGGCACGCAGGAGTACATGGCGATGGAGAAGCTGGGTCAGCTTCTCGCCCAAGACAAGTGGGACCTGATCGTCGTCGACACCCCTCCGTCGCGCAATGCTCTCGACTTCCTGGACGCGCCACAAAGGCTGGGCAGCTTCATGGATAGCCGCCTGTGGCGGCTGCTGCTGGCGCCCGGTCGCGGCATCGGCCGACTGGTGACCGGCGCGGTGGGCTTGGCGATGAAGGCGCTATCCACGGTACTGGGTTCGCAAATGCTTTCCGACGCAGCCGGTTTCGTCCAAATGCTGGATACGACATTCGGTGGCTTCCGCGAAAAGGCAGAC
>JAVXWV010000617.1:0-6415 GCA_032230775.1 Mycobacterium sp.
GCTGTCGGCGCAACGCAGCGCGGGCGCTCACCCGTACTTGACGACGCCGGAACACACGGCGCGGGCCCGCGACGTGATCGGCAACTCGGTGTTCCTGGCGCCCGAGCACAAGGTTGTCCTGAGCACCGATACCGACGAGGCACGGGCGATCGGCCGCCAGACCGTCGACTTCTATCTGAACCTGTCGAACTACCTGAACAACTGGAAGCGGCTGGGCTTCACCGACGCGGACATCGCCAAGCCGGGCAGCGACAAGCTGATCGACGCGGTGGTCGCACACGGCACGGCCGACGACATCGCCAAGCGGCTTGGCGAGCATCTGGATGCCGGCGCCGACCACGTGACGATCCAGGTACTTGGCGGCTGGGACAAGCTGATTCCGACGCTGACGGAGCTCGCAGGACCGCTCGGGCTGAAGGGCTGACGACACCCCGCCCGCTAGGGTTTGAGCCATGCGGATGTTGGTCACAGGCGGCGCGGGGTTCATCGGCGCCAACTTCGTGCACGGCGCGGTGCGCGAGCACCCCGAGGACTCGGTGACGGTGCTCGACGCGCTGACGTATGCGGGCAGCCGCGAATCGCTGGCCCCCGTCGAACACGACGTGCGCCTGGTACAGGGCGACATCACCGACGCGGAGTTGGTGTCCAAGCTCGTCGCAGAGGCCGACGCCGTCGTGCATTTCGCCGCCGAAACCCACGTCGACAACGCGCTGGCTGACCCCGAACCGTTTCTGCACGCCAACGTGGTCGGCACGTTCACGGTGTTGGAAGCGGTCCGCGACCACGGTGTGCGGTTGCATCACGTGTCCACCGACGAGGTGTACGGAGACCTCGAACTGGGCTCGCCGCAACGGTTCACCGAGTCGACGCCGTACAACCCGTCGAGCCCGTACTCGGCGACGAAGGCAGCGGCCGACTTGCTTGTCCGCGCGTGGGTGCGCTCCTACGGCGTGGCCGCGACGATCTCGAACTGCTCCAACAACTACGGGCCCTATCAACACGTGGAGAAGTTCATTCCCCGGCAGATCACCAACGTGCTGACCGGGCGGCGGCCCAAGCTCTACGGCACCGGCGCGAACGTACGTGACTGGATCCATGTCGACGACCACAACAGCGCGGTATGGCGGATACTCGCCGACGGTCAGCTTGGTCGCACGTATCTGATTGGCGCAGAAGGGGAAAGGGACAACCTGTCGGTGCTGCGGGCCATCCTGCGGCTGATGGGCCGCGAGCCCGACGACTTCGACCACGTCACCGACCGCGCCGGCCACGACCTGCGGTATGCGATCGACCCGTCGCCGTTGTACAACGAGTTGGGCTGGTGTCCAACGCACACCGACTTCGACGAAGGCCTGCGCGCCACCATCGAGTGGTATCGCGATAACGAATCCTGGTGGGGCCCACTTAAAGATGCGATCGAGGCCGGCTACGAGAGGCGTGGCCAGTGAAGGCCCGCGAGCTGTCCATCTCCGGCGCATGGGAACTCACTCCGCGGGTGCACACCGACCCGCGCGGGGAGTTCTTCGAATGGTTCACCGATTCGGCGTTCACCGAATTCGCCGGACACCGTCTCGATATGCGGCAGGCCAACTGCTCGGTGTCATCAGCGGGTGTGCTGCGCGGCGTGCACTTCGCGCAGGTTCCGCCGAGCCAGGCGAAGTACGTCACGTGCCTGCGCGGGTCGGTATTCGACGTGGTCGTCGACATTCGGGTCGGTTCACCGACATTCGGGAAGTGGGACGCGGTGGTGCTCGACGACCGACATCGGTCGGTTTACCTCTCCGAGGGCCTCGGCCACGCTTTCCTTGCGCTGGAAGACGATTCGACGGTGATGTACCTGTGCTCGGCGGCCTATGCCCCCGATCGCGAACACACCATCAACCCGCTCGACCCGACGCTCGACATCGCCTGGCCCGCTGTGGACGGCGAACCGATCATCTCGGACCGGGACCGCGAGGCGCCCAGCCTCGAGCAGGTGAGGGCGGCGGGCCTGCTGCCAACATGGGACGAATCCAGGGCGTTCATCGGCGAGCTACGTCGTGGGCACGCACTCTAAACTCAGATGATGCTGGCGACCGAGGTCCACAGCGACGGCACTGCGGTACTGCGTCTCGACAACGAGCAGCGTCGCAATGCGCTCTCCATCGCGATGCGCGACGCGATCTCCGACACGCTCGATCAGTGGGCGACCGATGACGGCGTCCGCGTCGTCGTGATCACGGGCCTGGAACCGCGTTCTGCGCGGGCTTCGACCTCAAGGAGTTCGCCGAGCCCGAGCTAGTCCGCATCATCCGCGACAGCTCACATCGTTACCACCTTGCCGTCTGGGAGTTCCCAAAGCCCACCATCACGGCTGTCAACGGTGCCGCGTTCGGCGGCGGCTTCGACCTCTGCCTTCTGTGCGACATGCGGATCGCCGGGCCTACAGCGACATTCGCCCACCCGGAGATCAAGTTCGGCGCGCCGCCCCTCTTCACTCCCCTGCAGTGGATCGTCGGAGCGGGCATCGCGCGCGATCTGTGCCTGACCGGCAGGCGCATCGATGCCGCCGAGGCGCATCGCGTTGGTCTGGTGAACGCGATTGTGGACGCTGACCGCCTCATCGACGAGGCGATCGCGACCGCTCGAGTGATGGCCGAAGCGCCGCAGGCCGCCCTCGAAGCCACCAAGCGCTACCTGACTTCGAGCGCAGGAGCCACGTTCCGCGAGGCGTTCGAAGTCGAACACGATCGCGTCTTCGACGAGTTTCTGCTCGGCGCGTTCGGGCCAGGCCCTGGCGCCTGACGCTCAGCGAATGTTCGCCGCGTCGGTCACCATGCGGTCGATGATCGTGGCTGCCGGTTCGATCGCGTCGATGATTCCGGCGGCTTCGCCGAACCAGACGGCCGTGTTCTCGGGGTCGCCGTCGGCGAAGGCCTGGCGGTAGCGCGGACCCTCGACCGCGACCTGTTGTGCGAGCTCCGATTCTCGGCCATGCCATCGGTTGACGAATCCATTGCGCTGGATGCGAGCGGTGAACTCCTGCGGCCATGGCAACTCACGGGCGATGTCCTGCAGATGGGTGCGCAGTGTGGCATCGCCGTCGGACTCGACGATCGCTCGCTTGTGCAGCGGCTTGACCAACGATTCCTCCGACGCGCACAGTCGCGTACCGATGAGCACGCCGTCAGCGCCGAGCGCCAACGCCGCCGCCAACCCTCTTCCGTCGGCGACTCCGCCCGCCGCCACGAGCATGGTGTCCGACGAGGTACGGGCCAACGTGTCCGCCACCTCGGGGACGAGCGTGAAGGTGCCACGGACAGCGCCGTGTCCGCCGGCCTCAGATCCTTGTGCGACAACGATGTCCGCCTCGGCGTCGAGCGCAGCGCGCACATGGGCAAGGTTCTGGCACTGGCAGATGAGAAGCGCGCCGGCAGCGTGAACATCAGCGGCGAAGGTCATCGGGTCACCGAAGGAGAGCATGACCGCAGCCGGCTTGCGTTGCAGCGCGGCAGCTACGACGGATGGTGTCAGCGCGGCCGACCAGGTGATGAAACCAATGCCGACTCGCTCGCCGCGCGCCGCTTCGAACTGCTCATCGATCCACTCGCCGTCGCCGTACCCACCGCCGATGAGGCCGAGCCCGCCAGCGCGGCTGACCGCCGCCGCGAGAGCACCTCCACCCACAAATGCCATCGGCGCCGAGATGATCGGATGACGGATGCCAAGCGCGTCTGTCAATCGGTTCGCCAGGGCGGTCACTCGCCCACTGTCGCACGGCGTTTACAGGCCCCCTTGCGCGGCGTCCCGATGAGATACTAGGATGTCCTAGTATTCAGCCATTCGGGCGAGGGGCAAGTTCATGACCACACTGATTTCGCATTTCATCAACGGCAAGCGCACCACCGGAAAGTCCACCCGCACCGCGGACGTGATGGACCCCAACACCGGGCAGGTGCAGGCCAAGGCGCCGATGGCGTCGTCTGCCGATGTCGACGCCGCTGTCGCCGGAGCGGTCGAGGCACAGAAGGAGTGGGCGGCCTTCAACCCACAGCGCCGGGCCCGCGTGATGATGAAGTTCGTCGACCTGGTCAACCAGAACATTGAAGAATTGGCCGAACTCCTCAGTTTGGAACACGGCAAGACCGTCGCGGATTCGAAGGGCGACATCCAGCGCGGCATCGAGGTGATCGAGTTCGCCGTTGGCATCCCCCACCTCATCAAGGGTGAGTACACCGAAGGCGCGGGCACCGGCATCGACGTGTACTCGCTGCGCCAGCCGCTCGGCGTGGTCGCCGGGATCACCCCGTTCAACTTCCCCGCGATGATCCCGCTGTGGAAGGCAGGCCCTGCGCTCGCGTGTGGCAACGCGTTCATCCTCAAGCCCAGCGAGCGCGACCCGTCGGTGCCCGTCCGGCTGGCCGAGTTGTTCCTCGAGGCGGGCCTGCCGCCCGGTGTGTTCCAGGTGGTGCACGGCGACAAGGAAGCCGTCGACGCGCTACTGGCGCATCCGGACATCAAGGCCTATGGCTTCGTCGGCAGCTCCGACATCGCGCAGTACATCTACGCCACTGCCGCGGCGAACGGCAAGCGCGCCCAGTGCTTCGGCGGCGCGAAGAACCACATGATCGTGATGCCCGACGCCGACCTCGACAACGCCGTTGATGCGCTGATCGGCGCGGGCTACGGCAGCGCGGGTGAGCGGTGCATGGCGATCACCGTCGCGGTCCCGGTCGGTGAGCAGACCGCAGACCGACTGCGCGCCAGGCTGATCGAACGGGTCAACAACCTGAGGGTGGGCCACAGCCTGGACCCGAAGGCCGACTACGGCCCGTTGGTCACCGAGGCCGCGCTGGCCCGGGTGAAGGACTATATCGACCAGGGTGTCGAGGCCGGTGCGGAAGCCGTCGTCGACGGCCGCGAACGCACCAGCGACGACCTGCAGTTCGGCGACGCGAACCTCGAGGGCGGTTACTTCATCGGCCCGACACTGTTAGACCACGTCACCCCCGACATGTCGATCTACACCGATGAGATCTTCGGCCCGGTACTGTGCATCGTGCGCGCCGACGACTACGAAGAGGCGCTGCGGCTACCGTCAGAGCACGAATACGGCAACGGCGTAGCGATTTTCACCCGCGACGGCGACACTGCCCGCGACTTCGTGTCTCGGGTGCAGGTCGGCATGGTCGGCGTGAACGTGCCGATCCCCGTCCCGGTGGCCTATCACTCGTTCGGCGGCTGGAAGCGCTCCGGCTTCGGTGACCTCAACCAGCACGGCCCGGCGTCGATCCAGTTCTACACCAAGGTCAAGACGGTGACGCAGCGGTGGCCGGCGGGGTCGCACGGCGCCGAGTTCGTCATCCCGACCATGAAATGATGGACTCCTTCGGGCTCGACGACGACGAACGCGTGATCGCCGAGACGGCGGCCGCGTTCGCCGAAAAGCGCCTCGCGCCATACGCGTTGGAATGGGACGAGAACCACCACTTCCCTACCGACGTGTTGCGCGAGGCGGCCGAGCTCGGGATGGCCGCCATCTACTGCCGGGAGGATGTTGGGGGCAGCGAGCTGCGCCGGCTGGATGCGGTGCGCATCTTCGAGCAGCTCGCCGCCGCAGACCCCACCATCGCGGCGTTCCTGTCCATTCACAACATGTGCGCATGGATGGTCGACACCTTCGGCACCGATGAGCAGCGCAAGTCGTGGGTGCCGCGGCTGGCCTCGATGGAGGCCATCGCCTCCTACTGCCTGACCGAGCCCGGCGCGGGATCCGACGCGGGCGCGCTGCGTACCAAGGCCGTCCGCGAGGGCTCAAATGGTGGGGACTACGTCATCGACGGCGTCAAGCAATTCATCTCCGGTGCTGGGGCGTCGGACATGTATGTCGTGATAGCCCGCACCGGCGGCGACGGCCCACGCGGCATTTCGGCGTTCGTGGTCGAAAAGAACACGCCGGGACTGAGTTTCGGCGCAGACGAGTTGAAGATGGGCTGGAATGCGCAGCCGACCGCGCAGGTGATCTTCGAAGGCGTCCGCGTGCCGGCCGATGCGATGCTCGGCGGCGCCGAGGGCGAAGGCACCGGGTTCGGTATCGCGATGAACGGCCTCAACGGCGGCCGCATCAACATCGCCGCCTGTTCGCTCGGCGGTGCCCAATCCGCGTACACCAAGGCGACGCGTTATCTGGCCGACCGGCAAGCGTTCGGTGGCGCCCTGCTCGACGAGCCCACCATCCGGTTCACGCTTGCCGACATGGCCACCACACTGCAGGCCTCGCGAACGTTGTTGTGGCGAGCGGCAACCGCACTCGACGACAACCACCCCGACAAGGTGGAGCTGTGCGCGATGGCCAAGCGCTATGTCACCGACGGGTGCTTCGACGTGGCCGACCAGGCGCTGCAGCTGCACGGCGGCTACGGCTACCTGCGCGAGT
>JAVXWV010000728.1:0-4190 GCA_032230775.1 Mycobacterium sp.
GGCGGTGCCGGTGGCGGCGGGGGACCAAGCACGGGCACGGTGATGGGCGGCAGCCCCGGGATCTCGACGACCGTCTGGCCGATCTCCGGTGGCATACCCGGCGGGAACCCCGGGATCGCACCTGGCGGCGGCGGAGGCGGTGGCGGAGGGATGCCGTTGGAGATCTGAATCGTGACGATCGAGCCGGGCACCGTCTGACCAGTCGGGGAGGTACCGACCACGGCGCCGTACGGCGCGGTGCTGTTGACCGGCGTGGCCTGGTCGGCGACCTGGAAGCCGGCCTCCCTGAGCCGCTGACGGGCGGTGTCCTGGCTCATGCCCGAGACGCTGGGCACCCTGGAGCCGGGCGCGCCGTCGACGTAGCGCGGATCGGTCGGCGGGAGATGGACGTCTGGCGGAGTGATCGTCTTCATCGCGGTGAACCATGTGCGTGCGGGCTCGTTGCCGCCGTACAGGTTGCCCGAACCACATTGCCGTAGCGGGAAGGAGCACAGGTCCGATGGTGACGTGGAATCGTCGTAGATGTAGTTCGCGGCCGCGTAGGCGCTGGTGAAACCCAAGAAGCCGGACGAGCGGTGCGCCTCGGTGGTTCCGGTCTTACCGGACACGGGCAGGCTCCACCCCGCCGAACCAGCCGCGCTCGCCGCGGTTCCACTCTGGTCGTCCTTGCTCAGCGCGTTGGCCAGCGTGTTGGCGAGACCCTCCGGCACGACCTGCTCGCACGTTTCGGTGGTGACCGACACTTCCTTGCCCGTGCGGTCGTACACCTTGTCTATCGGGCTGGGCGGGCACCACGTCCCACCCGATGCCAACGTGGCGGCAACGTTGGACAACTCGAGCGCGTTCAGCTCGATCGGACCCAACGTGAAGGATCCCAGGTTCTGCCGCTTGACGAAGTCGGCAAGGCTTTCGTTGCTCTCCGGGTCGTAATCGCGGGCGGTGCCGGGCAGCGCGTAGGAACGCAGGCCCAGCTTGACCGCCATGTCCACACTGCGTTGCACGCCCACCTGCGAGATCAGTTTCGCGAAGGCGGTGTTCGGCGAGGTGGCCAGCGCATCGGTGACGCTGAGCTGTCCCCGGTAGTTCCCGTCGTTGACGACGCACCAGGTGGCCGCCGGACAGCCCTTGGCCCCGCCGCTGCCTAGCCCCTTGGCCTCGAAGCGGGCAGGCGCATCCAACTGGGCGTTGATGCCCATGCCCATGTCGAGGGCGGCCGCGGTTGTGAAGATCTTGAAGATCGAGCCTGCACCGTCGCCGACGAGCGAGAACGGCTGAGGCTGCATAGTCTCGCCAGCCTCGAGGTTGAGCCCGTAGGTGCGGTTGCTGGCCATCGCAACCACCTGATGCGATTGCTTGCCGGGCCTGATCACGCTCATCACGCTGGCGACGCCGTCCAGATCCGGGGCGGCGATGCCATCGATCGACGACTTCACCGGGATCTGCACATCGGGATCGAGCGTCGTCTTGATCATGTAACCGCCCTTGGCGACCTGCTCCTTACTGATGCCTGCGCGAGCCAGGTAGTCGAGCGCGTAGTCGCAGAAGAATGCGCGATCGCCCGCGGCGATGCAGCCGCGGGGCAGCTCGTTGGGCTGCGGCAGGATGCCCAGCGGCTGCTCCTTGGCGGCGCGCAGCTCGTCGGCGTGCTCGGGCAGGTTGTCGATCATGGTGTCCAGCACGAGGTTTCGACGAGCCAGCGCACCGTCGGGGTTGGTGTACGGGTTCAGCGTGCTGGTGGACTGGACGAGGCCGGCCAATAGCGCGGCCTGTTGCCAGTTCAGCTCGGAGGAGTTGACGCCGAAATAGGTCTGCGCCGCGTCCTGGATGCCGAACGCGCCATTACCGAACGACACCAGATTGAGGTATCGGGTCAGGATCTCCGGCTTGGTGAAGGTCTTGTCGAGCGTGAGCGCCATACGGATCTCGCGCAGCTTGCGGGCCGGAGTGGTTTCGATGGCCGCGCGTTTCTCCGCATCGGTCTGGGCGATCACCAGCAGCTGATAGTTCTTCACATACTGCTGCTCGATGGTCGAACCGCCGCGGGTGTCGAGGTTGCCCGAGACGTAGCCGGATAGACCCGTCAGGGTGCCCTGCCAGTCGACGCCGTTGTGTTCGGCAAATCGCTTGTCCTCGATGGAGACGATCGCCAGCTTCATGGTGTTGGCGATTTGATCGCTGGGTACCTCGAACCTGCGCTGCGAGTAGAGCCACGCGATGACGTTTCCCTTGGCGTCGACCATCGTCGAGACCTGCGGCACTTCGCCCTCGACCAATTGGGCGGAACCGTTGGCGACAACGTCGGAGGCGCGGTTGGAGATCAGCCCCAACCCGCCGACCACAGGAAACATCAGCCCGGCGGCGACGATGGCGGCGAGTAGGCAGCACCACGCCAGCTTGATGACCGTGACCGTGGTCGGCGGTCGGGTCGGCGGCTGCTCGGGCATGCGTACAGAGTAACTAGGGCATCGGGGCCGCAAAATGGCAGCTTCGGACGGTCGATTGCCGAGTTCGCGTGCCGCCCGGACCTGCCTTTGCGTTAATTTTGCAGTCTGACGGCACGGTCGTCCCAAAAAAGTGCGGTCGTACGTATTGCGCAGAAGGCGCCTGACCACCTAAGTTGGGCACACAGTGCGATGCAGGTCACACTCGACCTGTGCACTGTGGCGTAGATCGCATCAGCGTTCTACTCCGGAGGACTTAGCCGTCGCTGTGTCGGGGTGGGGCGGCTGGAACGAAGGGATCGCTGGTGTCAGCTACACGACCCGCCGCGCGTAGGACAAGCGCAAATATGTCAGCACACAGTTTGGCCCAGGGGGCGGAGGCCGAGGCTCGAATAGCTTGGGTATCCCAAGCGCGCTGCCGCCAAGCCGATCCGGACGAGCTATTTGTCCGCGGCGCCGCGCAGCGCAAAGCGGCCGTGATTTGTCGACATTGTCCGGTGATCCTGGAATGCGGCGCCGACGCCCTCGACAACCGCGTTGAATTCGGCGTCTGGGGCGGCATGACCGAACGCCAGCGCCGCGCCTTGCTCAAGCAGCACCCCGAGGTCGTTTCCTGGGCCGACTTCTTCGCCGCCCAGCGCAAGCACCGCAGCGCCGTCTAGGCGGACAGGCCCGTCGGCCGCTTCTCTTGAATTCGCCGCTACGCGGCGGCTGTTTCGCCGGTGATCTGATCGGCGATGGCGCGCAGCGCCTCCAGGTCCGATACGTCGAACGGCAGCGACGGCACACCCACGATCGCCACATGCGGGTTGGCGCCGGTGAACCGCGACAGCAGGCGGATCTCCCGCTTGGCCGTCACAGCCCGGTCGGCGTGGACGCGCAGCACCGCGGCGGCCAATGCGTCGGGATCCTTCTTTTCGAGTTCCTCGGCGGCCTCGACAGCCTTGTCAGCGTGCAGGTCGGTCAGCATCGGGTGCGTGCGGTTGAGGATCAGTCCGGCCAGCGGCATGTGCTCCTGGGTGAGCCGGTCGATGAAGAAGGACGCCTCCCGCAGTGCGTCGGGCTCGGCCGCGGACACCACGACGAACTGTGTGCCGCGCCGCTTGAGTAGCTCATAGGTGCGGTCTGCCTTTTCGCGGAAGCCACCGAAAGTCGTATCCAGCATTTGGACGAAACCGGCTGCGTCGGAAAGCATTTGCGAACCCAGCACTGTGGACAGCGCCTTCATCGCCAAGCCCACCGCGCCGGTCACCAGTCGGCCGATGCCGCGACCGGGCGCCAGCAGCAGCCGCCACAGGCGGCTATCCATGAAGCTGCCCAGCCGTTGTGGCGCGTCCAGAAAGTCAAGAGCGTTGCGCGACGGAGGGGTGTCGACGACAATCAGGTCCCACTTGTCTTGGGCGAGAAGCTGACCCAGCTTCTCCATCGCCATGTACTCCTGCGTGCCCGCCAACGATGTGGCCACTGTTTGATAGAACTGGTTGTCCAGAATCGCTTCGCCCCGTTCGCGTCCCGAGTATTGGATCACCATTTCGTCGAACGTTCGGCGCATGTCAAGCATCATGGCGTGCAGCTCGCCGGGAACCTCGGGTGCGAGCGGAACCCGTTGCGGAGTGTTGCCGAGATCCTTGATGCCGAGCGCCTGGGCCAGCCGCTTGGCCGGGTCGATGGTGAGCACCACGACGGTGCGGCCGTATTCGGCTGCGCGCAACGCCATTGCGGCCGCGGTGGTGGTTTTGCCGACCCCGC
>JAVXWV010000858.1:0-2582 GCA_032230775.1 Mycobacterium sp.
TTAGCGCTCCTCGAGAATGGCGACCGCGGCAGCGGTGTCGGCCTCGTGCGTCAACGACAGGTGGATCGTCACGTCCTTGAGGTGCTCGGCGATGGCACCGGTGAGCCGAACCTTCGGCCTGCCCCACATGTCGGTGATGACCTCGATATCGCGGTGAATGCCTTCAGGAAGCACCGGCCGTTTCGAGAACCGCGAGCCCGACCACGCCTTGATGACCGCCTCCTTGGCGGCCCACCGCGCCGCCAGATGCCGCGCCGCGGACGAGCTCTTGTCAGCGGCGTCGCGGCGCTCGCCGGGCGTGAACGTCTCGGAGAACACCGTGCCCGGCTGGTCGACCTGCGCGGCGAAATCGGGAATGGAGACCAGATCGATCCCCACCCCGACTATCGCCATGGCCGAAACGCTATCTCACACCTGTGGCCGCAAATACACGTCGTCGTCGCCGAGCCGTGCCGCCGGGTCGAGAAGCATCTCTGCCTCCTGCCGCTTCTCCGGCGCCTCGTTGCTGAACCGGCGGTCGGCAGGCTTCTCGTACAACGGCCGCCCGCCTGCGATCGCCGACGCCAGCCTGTGCTGGCCGGCCAGCACCCGCGCCTCCGAACGCGCCTTGTAGGCCTGCCGCTGCTCGGAATCCAGCGCGGCCAGGAACGCCTGCGGATGCACCAGCGCGACGAGGCCGGACACGTGACCGAACCCAAGGCTGGTGACCAGACCCGCCTTCAGCGGGAACTTCTCCCCCAGCCGAAGAGTGTCGCGCAACCAGACCAAGTGGGCGGCGCCGGCGAGCTCGTCGTCGACGCAGTCCAGGCTGCGGTTGGGCGGAATCACGCCGTCACGCAGAACCTGGCACAGCCCCATCATCTGGAATGCCGCCGCGCCACCCTTCGAGTGACCGGTCAGGCTCTTCTGCGACACCACGAACAGTGGTGCACCGGCGGAGCGTCCCAACGAATCGGCCAGCCGTTCGTGCAGCTCGGTCTCGTTCGGGTCGTTGGCCAGCGTCGAGGTGTCGTGCTTGGACACCACAGCGATGTCGTCGGGGCCGACGCCGAGCTTGGCGAGCGAGCGCGCCAGCTGGGAATCCTTGCCGCCGCGACCGGCGGCTAACGCGCCAAGCCCTGGAGCCGGGATCGACGTGTGCACACCGTCGCCGAAGGACGACACGTACGCCACCACTGCCAGCACCGGAAGACCCATCTTGACCGCAAGGTCGCCGCGGGCCAGCAGGATGGTGCCGCCGCCCTGTCCCTCGACGAACCCGAGCCGACGGCGGTCGTTGGCGCGGGAGAACTTCGAGTCGCTGATGCCCTTGGCCCGCATCGTCGCGGTGTCGGCGGTCGCGGCCATGTCACCGAAGCCGATGATGGCCTCCAGCGTCAGGTCGTCGTAACCGCCTGCCACCACGAACTCTGCCTTGCCCAGCCGGATCTTGTCCACGCCCTCCTCGACCGAAATCGCCGCGGTAGCGCACGCGCCGACCGGGTGGATCATCGAGCCGTAGCTGCCGATATAGGACTGAACCACATGTCCGGCAATGACATTCGGCAGGACTTCCTGAAGGATGTCGTTCGGCTTGTTCCGGCCGAGCAGGTTGCCGTGGTACATGGTCTGCATCGATGTCATTCCACCCATGCCGGTGCCCTGCGTGCTGGCCACCAGGCTGGGGTGCACCCAGCGCATCAGTTCCGCCGGGGTGAAGCCCGCGGACAGGAACGCGTCGACGGTGGTGACGAGGTTCCAGATCGCCAACCGGTCGATCGCGTTCGTCATCTCCTGACTGACCCCGTACACCATTGGGTCGAACCCGGTTGGGATCTGTGCGCCGACCGTGCGCGACAGCTTCGTCTTGCGCGGCACCCGGATCTCGGTGCCCGCCTTGCGGGTGACCTGCCAGTCGCCGCTGTCCGGCACCGGCGCGATGACGGTGTGCTCAGGGTCGAACTCCACGAACGGCCTGGCCTCGGCCTCCGACGACACCACGAACGTGAAGTCCTTGTCGAGGAACACCGAAACCAAGAGCGGCGAGGCGTGATCGGGGTCGATCGCGCCGTCGTCGACGAACTCGCGGATGCCGACCCGTTCGATGACCGTGTCGTGGTAGCGCTCCACCAGCTCGCCCTCGTCGACCAGCTCGCCGGTCTCGTTGTCGTACCAGCCCGGCGTGGGATCGTCTTCCCACTTGACCAGGCCGGTGGTCCACGCCAGCTCGAGCACACCGGCCGCCGACAACTCGTTGTCGACCTCCATCTCGAAGCGTGTCCGCGATGAGCCGTATGGCCCGATCTCCGCGCCACCGACGATGACCACCAGATCGGCAGGGTCGACGTCGAGGTCGTCCCACGCCGGAGGCGGCGCGGCCTTGTAACCGCGCGGCGGCGACGGCAACGCACGGATGGTTCCGTCGTCCTCCTCGTCGTCCTCGGGCGCCTCGGCCGTCATCTCCTCGCGTGCCTTCGCGGCCAGCTCGGCCATATCGAGCTCGACGTCCGCCAGCCCCCCGGTCAGATCGACCTGCAGCGGCTCGCGCGCCGACGCGACCTTGGACTCGACGTCACACAGGCCGAGCAACATGCTCGCCATCT
>JAVXWV010000860.1:0-6369 GCA_032230775.1 Mycobacterium sp.
GAGGTGGCCGCCGAAGCCGGAGAACTGCTGCTCGCGTTCCGCGAGGAAGTGGGCTTCGACGATCCGTACGACCTCGGCGACGCGGGCGACAACCGGGCCAACATTCTGATCCTGGACCGGCTTGCCCGTGACCGGCCCAGCGACGCGGTGCTGTCCGAGGAGGCCGTCGATGACCTGTCTCGGGTGCACGCAGACCGCTTGTGGATCGTCGACCCGGAGGACGGCACCCGCGAGTTCTCCTGGCCTGGCCGAACCGACTGGGCCGTGCACATCGCGCTGTGGCAGCGTAGCGACGGGCCCAATGGCGGCGGAATCACCGACGCCGCGGTCGCGCTTCCCGCTCGCGGCGAGGTGTACCGCACCGATACCGTCACCGCGCCGCCGCCGCGCGCCGAAGGTCCCATCCGCATCACCGCCAGCGCCAGCAGGCCGCCAGCCGTGCTGTGGCGGCTGCGCGAGCGGATGGACATTCAGTTGGTGCGGATCGGATCGGCAGGGGCGAAGGCGATGGCCGTGGTCCGCGGCGATGTTGACGCCTACGTCCATGCAGGCGGCCAGTGGGAGTGGGACTCGGCCGCGCCGGCAGGAGTGGTGCGGGCCGCAGGCCTGCACGCATCGCGGCTGGACGGCTCACCGCTGATCTCCCACCGGCGCGACCCGTACCTGCCGGACTTGCTGATGTGTCGCGCCGAGCTGGCGGGCGTCCTGCTCGACGGCATCTTGTCGGCGTATCGCGAGCGGTGAGGTGGGAATGGATCGGCCCTCGGCGTTGTAGGTCAGGTTCGAACCCACGCACCATCGGAGGCCGTCCTGAGCGAACACCTTAGAGTCGACGCTATGCAATCGTGGCCGGCCCCGGACGTCCCGGCGCTGCCGGGTCGCGGCCCGCAGCTGCGGCTCTACGACAGCGCCGACCGGCAGATCCGCCCGGTCACCGCCGGCGAGAAGGCCACCATGTACGTCTGCGGCATCACGCCGTATGACGCCACCCACCTCGGGCACGCCGCTACCTACCTGGCGTTCGACCTGGTGTACAGGGTGTGGCTGGACTCGGGCCACCAGGTGCACTACGTGCAGAACGTCACGGACGTCGACGACCCGTTGTTCGAGCGGGCTCAGCGCGACGGCGTCGACTGGCGTGCGCTGGCCGATCGCGAAACCAACCTCTTCCGCGAAGACATGGCGGCCCTGCGGGTGCTGCCACCACACGACTATGTAGCGGCCACCGAGGCCATAGAAGAAGTGGTCGAGGTCGTCGAAAAGATGCTCGCTTCCGGCGCGGCCTACGTGGTCGACGACCCCGCCCACCCGGACGTGTACTTTCGCGCCGACGCCACGGTGCAGTTCGGTTACGAATCCGGCTACGACCGCGACACCATGCTGCGGCTGTTCACCGAGCGCGGCGGCGACCCCGCCCGCGCCGGCAAAGGCGACGAACTCGACGCGTTGATGTGGCGGGCCGAGCGCCCCGGCGAGCCCAGCTGGCCATCGCCGTTCGGCCCAGGCAGGCCCGGCTGGCATGTCGAATGCACGGCGATCGCGCTGTCCCGCATCGGCACCGGCCTTGACATCCAGGGCGGCGGCAGCGATCTGATCTTCCCGCACCACGAGTTCTCCGCCGCGCACGCCGAATCCGTAACGGGGGAGCGGAGATTCGCGCGACACTACGTGCACGCCGGGATGATCGGCTGGGACGGGCACAAGATGAGCAAGAGCCGCGGCAACCTCGTCCTGGTGTCGCGACTGCGTGCCGACGGCGTGGAACCGGCGGCCATCCGGCTCGGCCTGCTCGCCGGTCACTATCGGGCCGACCGGTCCTGGAGCGATCAGGTGCTCGACGAGGCAAACACCCGGCTGCAGCGGTGGCGGACCGCGACGGCGATGCCCGCGGCACCCGACGCGACCGACGTCGTGGCCCGGGTGCGCCAGTATCTTGCCGACGACCTTGACACCCCGAAAGCAATTGCCGCACTAGATGGTTGGGCGACCGACGCGCTGGAGTACGGCGGCCACGATACCGAAGCTGCCCGCACGGTGGCCACCGCCGCCGACGCGCTGCTCGGCGTCGAGCTGTAGAACAGCAAGTCCGGCCCGACGCCGCGTCGTGCGGGGTACGTTGACCGCTATGAGTTCTGTCAACGGGAAAGTTGCGCTGATAACCGGTGGCGCCAACGGTGTTGGAGCGGAAGTGGCCCGCCGCCTGAATGACAAGGGCGCCAAGCTGGTGCTGACCGACCTCGACGAAGCCCTGCTCAAAGAGGTGGCCGCGCGCCTTGGTGAGGATCGTGTAGAGACGGTCGTGGCTGACGTCCGCGACCTGTCGGCCATGCAATCTGCCGTCGAGAAGGGCGTCGAGCGGTTCGGCGGTATCGACATCGTGATGGCCAACGCGGGCATCGCTGTATTCGGATCAGTCCTGAACGTGGACCCCGAAGCGTTTAAGACTCTGCTCGACGTCAATGCGCTCGGCGTCTTCTACACGGTCAGGGCAGCGCTGCCGTCGGTGATCGAGCGGCGCGGATACGTCCTGGTCGTTTCGTCGTTGGCTGCCTATGCACCCGTAGCTGGATCTGCGTCCTACAGCCTCGCAAAGGCCGGTGTCGAACATTTTGCGAATGCATTGCGGCTGGAGGTCGCCCAATACGGCGTCGACGTCGGGTCGGCGCACATGTCGTGGATCGACACCCCGATGGTTCGAGAAGGGAAGGCGGACCTGGTCTCGTTCCGCAACGCGGTCGAGAGTCTGCCCGGACCGATGAGCAAGACCACCTCGGTCGAGGCGTGCGGTGCTGCGTTCGTCAAGGGGATCGAGGGCCGTAAGCGCCAGATCAATTGTCCAGGATGGGTCGGATTGTTCCGATGGCTGCGTCCCGTGCTGAGCAGTCGATGGGGTGAGTCGACGATGACGAAAGGTCTTACGGAACGGGTCACGCAGATGGATGAGGAGTCAGCCGCCCTGGGGCGGTCGATGAGCGCGCGCACCGAAGCGCTGGAAAAGCCTTGATGGGTCGGATCGCTGCCGTCCTGCTGATCGTCGCGTCGCTTGCTGCCTGCAGTACCAAAGGGTCGGAAGAGACACCGAAGTCGTCGCCGCCGCCGAGTCCGGCGGCCGTGACGCCCGAGCAGGCCCGCGCGATCGCGAAGGAGGCCTACATCTACGGCTTCCCGATCGTCGACAACTACCGCGTGCAGTACGCCTATTTCGTCAATAAGGAAAATCCCGAGTACAAAGGCGGCTGGAACGAGATTCACAACACCGCACGGGTTTTCACCCCTGAGGACAAGGCGATTCAGACGCCCAACTCGGATACCCCGTATTCTGCGGTGGGTGCCGACCTGCGTACCGAACCGTTGGTGTTGACTGTCCCGCCGATCGAGCAGGATCGGTACTACTCATTGCAGTTCGTCGACGCCTACACCTCCAACTTCGCATACGTCGGCAGCCGCACCACCGGCAACGGGGGCGGGAAATACCTCCTCGCAGGGCCGAATTGGAAAGGCGACAAACCCGAAGGAGTCAACGAGGTCATCCGGTCTGACACCGAGTTGGCCATGGTGCTCTACCGCACCCAGTTGTTCGGGCCGTCCGATCTCGACAGCGTCAAGAGGATCCAGGCCGGCTATCAGGTTCAGCCGCTGTCGGCATACCTCAACCAGCCGCCGCCTGCGCCCGCCCCGCCCATCGACTTCGTACCGCCGCTGACCCCGGACCAACAGAAGACGTCACCCCAGTTCTTCCAGATCCTCGGCTTCGCGCTGCGGTTCGCACCCACGCTGCCCTCCGAAAAGGACCTGCGTGCCCGCTTCGAGACGATCGGAATCGGTCCCGAAGGCAATTTTGAGGCCGACAAGCTGACGCCGGAGATGCGGTCGGCCGTCGAGGGTGGGATGGCCGATGCCTGGAACGAGCTCAACACCTTCAAGAAGGACAAGGTCGACACCGGCGAAGTCGGCTCGGCGCAGTTCTTCGGCACGGCCGCGGACCTGAAGGGCAACTACCTGTACCGGATGGCAGGCGCGGTGTTCGGCATCTACGGCAACACCCCCGCGGAGGCGATCTACCCGAGCTTCGCCAACGACTCCACGGGCGCGCCGCTCACCGGTGCGAACAACTACACCTTCCATTTCGCATCAGGACAGCTACCGCCGGTCAATGCGTTCTGGTCGCTGACCATGTACGAGCTGCCGCAGAGCCTGCTGGTCGCCAACCCGCTGCAGCGCTACCTGATCAACTCGCCGATGCTGCACAGCCTGGTGCCCGACACCGACGGGGGCTACACCTTCTCGATCCAGAACGAGTCGCCGGGCCCTGACAAGGAGTCAAACTGGCTGCCCGCACCGAAGGGCCCGTTCATGCTGGTGCTGCGTCTGTACTGGCCGAAGCCTGACGCGCTCAACGGGGTCTGGAAGGCGCCACAACCGGTGAAGGTGTAGGACCTAGCCTCGGAATCCTGGACCACGGCGGCGCAGATATCGCTCGAATTCCGCCGCCAGTGCGTCGCCGTCGATCTTGCCGAGCGCCTCGGTCATGTCGACCTCGGCGTCGCCGCGCTCCTCGAGGGACTGGACGTATTCGGCGATCTCGTCGTCCTCGGCCGTCATCTCGCTCACGGCCTGCTCCCACTCCTCGGCCTGGCTGGGAAGGTCGGCCAGCGGTACCTCTATATCGAGCACGTCCTCGACCCGACGCAGCAGCGCCACCGTCGCCTTGGGACTGGGCGGCTGCGACACGTAGTGCGGAACGGCCGCCCAGAACGTCACTGCCGGAATGCCCGCCTGCACGCAGGCGTCCTGAAACACCCCGGCGATGCCCGTCGGGCCTTCGTAGCGGGTTTCCTCCAGGCCAAAAGCCTTCGCCGAGTCGGGGGAGTATGCCGCTCCGGAAACCGGCACCGGCCGGGTGTGCGGGGTGTCGGCCAGCAGCGCCCCGAGAATGACGACGGTCTGCACGTTGAGCTTGTCGGCGATGGCCAGCAGCTCGCCGCAGAACGTGCGCCAGCGCATGTTCGGCTCGACCCCGTGCATCAGCACGATGTCGCGGTCGGAGCCGGGCGGCCGGCAGTGTGAGATCCGCATCGACGGCCAGACCAGCTCCCTGGTCACCCCGTCCACCTGCCGGATCACCGGCCTGTTCACCTGGTAGTCGTAGTAAGCCTCGTCGTCGATCTCCACGATCGGCTCGGCCTCCCAGATCGCATCCAGGTGCTCAAGCGCGTCGCTGGCCGCGTCGCCTGCGTCGTTCCAGCCTTCGAAGGCGGCAACGATGATCGTGTCGTTCAGTTTGGGCAGGTCGGCCGGCCTGTTGCCGCTCGCATCCGACGGGGTCACCCAGCCAGCGTAAGCCCTGTGTGGCGGCGATGAGCGGCATCGCCACACACCTCGATTTGGTTATACCTACTACCGTGTAGCTGCGACTGATGTGACCGATCGCGCCTATGACACCGATTGCTCGACACCTTGTCGAAGCGGGTAGTGGTGGGCATGGCGCCATCGGCACCCAGCTGCAGGCGCCGATGTGATCGACACGAAATACGTCCGGCCGCAATCTGGTTAACCCTCGTGACTACGAAATTCCCGACAAGATCCGCGAGCTGTCGCTCAGGGCAGTGCGATCGCCATGCGGATCGGGTCTATCGCGGCGATGAGCTGGGCGTCCAGACGTCGATCGGGTGACGACGTAGACTTTCCTGGTCGAGAGGCGTTGCAACGGTTCTCCGGTCCCTGCCGGTATCCGCCACGCTCGGCAGAGTTAAGGACGCCTTCCGCTACGTAAGGGGAGTGCACGTGAACGCCTTGGAGCCGAACATCCGTCCCGACTGCACCGACGAACTGACGGCAGCTCTGCGCCAGCGGATCATGGTGATCGACGGCGCGATGGGCACGGCGATCCAGCGGGACCGGCCGGACGAAGCCGGCTACCGCGGCGAGCGGTTCATCGAGTGGCCGACCGCTCTTCAGGGCAACAACGACCTGCTCACCCTGACGCAGCCGCAGATCATCGAGGGAATCCACCGCGAATACCTCGAAGCCGGCGCCGATATCCTGGAGACCAACACGTTCAACGCGAACGCGGTCTCGCTGTCGGACTACGACATGCACGAGCTGGCCTACGAGCTGAACTACGCCGGCGCCGCCCTGGCCCGCAAGGCCGCCGACGAGTTCAGCACCCCGGAGAAGCCCCGCTACGTCGCAGGCGCCCTCGGGCCGACGACGCGGACCGAGTCGATCTCGCCGGACGTAACCGACCCCGGAGCCCGCAACGTCTCCTACGACCAGCTGGTCGCCGCCTACCTCGAAGCCGCCAACGGTCTCGTCGACGGTGGTGCCGACCTCCTCATCGTCGAGACGATCTTCGATTCGCTGAACTCC
>JAVXWV010000872.1:0-21827 GCA_032230775.1 Mycobacterium sp.
AACGATTTGATGCCAGGAAAGAACATCGCGCCGAACGCGCCGGACAGCGGCAGACCGGCCACCCTTGGCGCGACGAAGTTGAACACCGGGTTGCCGCGCGAGCTCTGCGGCGCCAGGATCTGTGCGACCTTCGTCGGTGAGCCGGCAGGCGGGCGACCCAGGTGCAGGCCGTCGGTGTCGAGCGGACGGGCCACCTCGTCGCGGATCAGCTCCCGCATGCCCTGACCCGTCACCGCACGGGTCAGCCCGGACAGAATCCATCCATAAGTCAGTGCGTGGTAGGCGGGCCATCCGCGCAGATGGTCGACTGCCGCCTCGGCCAGCCGCCCCTCCATGAGCTCGTGATCGAGCAGGTCGTCCTTGCTGACGCCCTTGAGGTGTGACAGCCCGGATCGGTGTCGCAGCACGTCGCGAACGGTGATCGTGTCCTTGCCGTTGGCACCAAACTCGGGCCAGTACATCGCGACGGGCTCGTCGTAGGACAGCAGGCCGCGATCGACGAGTCGGTGAATGACAGTCGCCGCGACTCCTTTCGTTGCGGAGAACACCATCGCGCCGGTGTCGACGCTCCATGGCTGTTCACCCGCACGGTCCGACCAGCCCGTCCAGACATCGACGACCGGCCGCCCGTCGATGTACACCGAGAGCGCGCCACCGCCAAACCGTCGGCCAGGGAACAGACCCGCGAATACGCGGACGAGGTTGGAGAACCGCGAATCGGCGGCACCCTGCACACCGCGGGGCAGGCCTTCTTCGGCGCGGAGCAGCGACGCCCTTGTCATACCGCTAACAATGCTTCGAGCACGCCGCGGCGCGTGCGGAATCGCGATATTCAGCCGAGCACCTGCAAGACCACCGCCTGCAGCTGCGCGGCTGGCGGGCCCTCAAGCACTACGTCCTTGAAAATTTTCGCCTGACTGCCCTCGACGGTGAACTCGCCGGGCTGCGGCTGGGTACCACCCTGCACCTCGTATTTGACGGTGAACGGGGTCGTACTCGCCCTAGTCGTCGTCCAATATCGAGGAAATCGCGGAGCCGAGGATTCCCCCCAGCGCTCCACCGAGCAGCCCTCTCGCCGCCTGGCCGCCCCATCCCCTGGACGATTGGAAGCCTTGCGAGGCACCGGAATTCCACGACATTTGGGTGGCGCCGGAGTGCTGATACACATAGCCGGTGTGTTCGGGACGCTCGAACACCGACTTGACGGCGACCCTGCCCGGCCCTTGCAAGGCCAGCCACGTCGTCTTGGCCTGCCAGCTGGCGGAGCTGAACCAGTAGGCTCCGCCGGGGTATTCGAAATGGAGGAACATCGCGACGCTCTGGTCCTTCCAGACGAGCGCGCCGGGCTGCACCAGGATGCGCTGGTCGGGACCCAAGTCGCGGATGAACGTGTTCCCCGGGGCGTGCAGCAGCAGCAACCCATTGCTGCCGGCGGCCGTGAAGCGGTCCATCGTCTGCCCGACCGGATAGTGCCACTCGGTGTCGTCCCCATCGCGCGTTGTGAACCACACGTTGGCGTTCTCCCATTGGTACTCGACATTCCCGGTCGCCACGAGGAACGAATGCTCAACCACGTCGATAGCGCGGCCGGGGGCCAGGGGTACGGCCAGCGTCTCGCCGGGCGCGTCGGCGCTGAACGCGACGTGCCCTGGGCCCTTCGCAAACATCATCATCAACGGCAACCCGGCGCGCATGCGCTTCCAGCCACCCTTCATGGGCATGTTGTTCAGGCTGACCTTGGTATCGGTGTGCAGCAGCGAGTGGTGGGAGAAGTACACCCATTCCTCGCCGCGTAAATCCATTTCTGCCACCGGCACATACCCGCCACTGATCTGGCAGGTGGAATGGCCGAACCGGATTCGGGCCATGTCGCGGATCGGAGGCTGTTCCAGCCAGCCGGAGTCCGACACGCGAAGGGAGACGTCGACCGGCGCGCCGCAGTGTGGACAGGTGTGACTTGCACCCTCGCTGGCCATTCGGCAGAACGGACAGGTATAGGCGCCTTGTGCCCCTGGTGTCGACATGGCCCTCCTAATCCGAACCGTGGTGGACGTACATGGATTGGATGCCGACCCGGCCGGGTCCTGTCATCTCGGCCAGGTACATACTTCGGCCCATCAGGCCGGTCTTGACGTTGAGTTTGACCGGGTTCATCGCCACCGAGGAGTCCTTATAGAGGAAGCCGCCCGGCTCGACCTGGATCTTCTCACCAGGCTGCAGCGTCTTTTGGAAGACGTTGCCGTAACCGTGCAGAAGCAGTAGCCCGGGATAAGACTGGGTGACGAAGCGATCCATGTACATGCCGCCTCCGCCGTGCAGGACGTTCGCAATTCCCAGGCGGACGAAGGAGTAGGTCAGCGTGTGCGTGGCAGCAAGGAACGCGTGTTCGCGCACGTCGATTTCCATCGACGGGTGCAGCGGCAACACCACGACCTCTCCGGTTGCATCGCGCGACAAGGCAACTCGGCCGGGTCCGTGGGCGACCGTCACGATGTGCGGCATGCCGCCGAGCATGCGTTTGAGGCCGCCGCCGGTGTTCAGCGCTGACACCGGAACGTTTGGTTCCTTCCACAGCATCACGTGATGTTCGAAGAACACCGCGTCCCCGTTGGATAGCGCCAGCTCTGCCACGGGAACGATCTCGCCTTCAATCTGGCAGGTGGAGTTGGAGAACCGGAACTCCGACATGTCGCGCAGCCGAGGTGCCTCCGTCCAGCCTGAGTCGCTGACGAGGTTCTTCGTGTCCAGCGGTGCGCCGCAGGTCTCACAGCTGGTCCGGCCCGGTTCGTTCTGGGCTCGACACCATTGGCATTCAACGCGGTCCATCAACGCCGCCCCTTCGTTCGGTGGATCCTGTCGCCGCCGAGTCGGCGCTCTAGTTTGGGGTTACGCCGACGGCGGGGGGACCGCTGTACCGCACTCGGCGCAGAACTTCGCGGCCGGAGCCAGGTCAGCGTTGCAGTTGGTGCAGTGCTTCTCCATCGCCGTGCCGCATGCGCCGCAGAACTTCGAGCCCATCTGGACTTCGGCGTGACAGGCGGCGCATTCGACCGTCGCCGCGGCAGGAGCGGCAGCAGCTGGTTGCGGGGTGGCGGCTGCCACAGGGGGTTGGACGAAGCCCGGGCCGCCACCGACGAACCCAGGACCCGGCGGCGGGGGAGCCGGTGCCTGCGATGGTGGCGCAGGTGTCCCCATCGCGCCGGCCAGCCCGATCCCGGCCCCCATGAACATCGGGCCCACCGCCGCACCACCCTGGGCCATGCCCTCGCCGGCACCTTGCAGGGCCTCGGCCTGCGCGGCCTGCAGAAATCCTCCGGCCAGGCGGCTGTACGAGGTGTCAGCGGCCAGCTTCTTCAGCCGGGCGTTGTCCTCGTCATCGAGGTTGACGTCGAGATTGCCGAACCGGGCGATGGTGATCCCGTAGTCGGCCAGATGCTGGTGCGATGACTGGAGAACATCGGTTTCGATCTCGGGGCTGTGCACCGAGAGCCCGAGGATCGGCCAGGCACCGGACATCAGCTGGGTGGTGACCGTGGTGCGGGTGACCTTCAGTATCTGCTGTGCCACCCAGCCGGTGATGGCCTCGTTGTTCGTCACGTCAACTGTTCCAACGAGATTCAGGATCAGTCGCGTCGGCTCCAGCACCCGCAGGGCGTATTCACCGAAGACGCGCAGGGTGACGATCAACCCGGACTGGGGATCCTGAACCTCGTCGAGTCGACCACCGAACCGGCAATGCGGGTACTCCCGCGCGCCGACGAAGTAGATCTCGGCCCGGAAAGCGTTGCTGTTGGTGGCCCAGTCGACGAACATGCCGAGGAAGGGAAGCTCGCTGGCATCCAGGGTGTGCTGGCCTGGCGGTATGACACCCATGACCTGGCCCTGGTTCATGAACACCGCCACCTGGTCGGGCTCGACGATGACCCTGGCGAACTTGCGGATGTTGTGGTCGGGCCACTTGTAGACGATTTGGCCCTTGGAGCTGTCGGGGGCCGCAATGAATTCGCGCCGAGCCTCGTTGAGAATGCCCATCCGAACTGCTCCTTTGTGGTGTGAGCGCGACGCTCGGTGCAGTCGTCCTCGCCATTCCGCCGCCCTAGGCGATCCAACGAGTATCGACATCAAAGACTCAGCGAGAGCACCGATTGCCTGAAATACAGCAACCTCACAGAATTCTTTCGCCATTGTAAATATCGCGGTTAGCAAACAGGTTTGCTGACGTGCCCGTCGAGCAGCGTCAAGGCAGCAGCGTGGTGAGCAATCCAGTCGGTACCGCCGCCGCTGTGCGCGCGACCGTGGAATCATTTGCTCGTGGCCGCGGATGATGACCCCGAGAAGCGAATCAGCGAGCTGGAGCGACAGCTGGCCGATGCGAAAGAAAACGCCGGGCAGGCGTCGAGCTTCCCGCCTCCGCCAACACCATCCGGTTGGCCGCAGGCAGCCCAACCCCAACCCGGTGCGGCCGGCCAACCCCAGGCTTATCCACCAGCCGGGCCGCCGCCCCAGTCGTTTCCGCCACCACCGTCGGTGGGCCCGACGGGCGGCAACTTGGGCAGTTGGCCGGGACAGTTTCAGTCGCCCTCGACTGGCTGGCAAGGTCGACCGGCTTTCGGGGGACAGGCCAGGAGACGGGGGCGCCACTTCGGATGGCTATTTGTGGTGGCGTTGTTGTTCGTGTGGGTGTTCTTCAAACACCCACTGCTGCAGTTCATTCAGCGCACCGTGGATCACCACAGCGCCGTGCATCAGAGCACGGCGAGCCACCCCGCGGGGCCGAAGGCCTGCGACGTGTTGACTTCCGACATCGTCAGCCCGATCCTTGGTACCGACGCGGCCGTCACGAATTACAGCCAGGGGTGGTGCGGATACAAAAGTGCACGGGGATACGCCAGCCTGAGCATCGGCAACTGGTCGTCGATGAAACCGTCAGGATCCAGCCAGCGGCCGGTGCCCGGTCTGGGTGATGAGGCCGTGTTCTCCGCCGACGACTTGTTTGTACGAAAGGGCACGGTCGGCGTGCAGATCATGCTGTCGAACGGCCTCTTCACCGGTGGTGGGGGCGACCCCGATGCCGAGCGCGACCTTGCCGAAAAGAGCGTCGCCCAGCAGGTGCTGCCGAAGCTCTGATCCGCCAGCAGCAAGCAGAGTCGTTTTTATTGCTACTCACCTACTTTTTATTGCTACTCACCTACTTAGGACTATTTTTGCTCCTCAGATCCGTATCTCGGCTCGGCTGAACCCTTTTGGGCTCGCCGGGCATCTTCGGGTAGTTGGGGGGGTACGGCAGGTCGCCAAGGCCGCGCTCCTCGTCGGCCTCGACCATCTGCAAAAGGGGCTCGATCGACTGAGCTGTCGCATCGATGTCGGCCCATGGATCATCGCGGCCTGCAACCAGTTTCGGCACCGTGGCGATCGTGTAGTCGTCGGGGTCCGCGTCGCGCAGCTCCGCCCACGTAAGCGGCGTCGAAACCGTGGCGATCGGGGTCTTGCGCGCCGAGTACGCCGAGGCGAACGTGCGATCGCGGGCGTTCTGGTTGTAGTCGATGAACAGCCGCTCGCCGCGCTCTTCCTTCCACCACGACGTCGTCACCGCATCGGGCGCCCGCCGCTCGACCTCGCGGGCCAACGCTATGCCGGCCCGCCGCACCGCAATGAAGTCCCAGTCCGGTTTGATCCGCAGGAACACGTGCACGCCACGTCCGCCGGAGGTCTTCGGATAGCCGACCAGCCCAAGTTCGTCCAGGATCGGCTTCAGCACGTCGACGGCGATCGTGCTCGCCTCCCTGAAACCCGTGCCCGGCTGCGGATCCAGGTCGATACGCAATTCGTCTGGATGCTCGGTATCCGGGCAGCGGACCTGCCAGGGATGCAGTGTGATGGTGCCCATCTGCGCCGCCCACACGATGGCCGAGGGGTGCGTCACCTTCAGCGCATCAGCCGTCCGGCCGGATGGGAAGGACACGACACACGTCTCCAGATAGTCGGGATGCTTCTGGGGGACCCGCTTTTGGTAGATCTCCTCGCCGTCGATCCCGTCGGGAAAGCGCTGCAAATGCGTTGGGCGGTCCCGCAATGCGGTCAGCATCGGCCCGGATCCGACGGCAAGGTAGTACTCGACGAGCTTGCGCTTCGTGCCGTCCGAGCCGAGCTTCGGGAAGTAGATCTTGTCCGGGTTGGTCAGCCGGACCTTGACTCCGTCGACATCGAGTTCTTCTGCGGGCGTTGCCATTTCAGGACTCCAGTACGTCGTACAGGTCGTAGTTCAGCGGGGCGTCGAGTTGGTCGAAGGTGCAGCTCTGTGGATCTCGGTCCGGCCGCCATCGGACAAACTTCACCGCGTGGCGGAAGCGTTGACCGTGCACTGTGTTGCCCTCCATCTGGTCGTAGGCCACCTCGCATACCTTCTCGGGGCGCACCGGTATCCAGCGCTTGTCGGCCGCCGAGTTCCACCGGCTTGGCTCGCCGTCGTGGACCTCGTCGCCCTTGCGAAGCGGTTCGAGGTCGGCGAGCAGCTTGAGCCGGTCCTTGGCGGTGAACGATGCGGCGCCCCCGACCATCTGCAGTTCACCGTCGTCGCGGTGAAGCCCGAGCAGGATCGATCCGACGCCCTCGCCGCTCTTGTGGATCCGGTACCCGATGGCCACGCAGTCGGCGTCGCGGGCGTGCTTGACCTTGACCATCTCCCTCTTGCCGGGCAGGTAGGGCCCGTCGAGCCTCTTGGCGATCACCCCGTCCAGGCCTGCGCCCTCGAACGTGTCCAGCCACTGCGCACCTTGTCCCGGGTCCTCCGTGGTGCGGGTGACATGGCACCACTGTTTCTCGTTCACCGAGTCGGACAGCGCTTCGCGGCGAACCCGGAACGGCTCCTTCAGCAGCGACGTGTTGCCGGTGGCCAGCGCGTCGAAGCCGATGAAATGCGCAGGCGTCTGCTCGGCCAGCATCTTGACCCTGCTGGCAGCGGGATGGATGCGCTGCGACAGCGACTCCCAGTCCAGCCGGATGCGGCCGCCGATCTCCCGCGGGACGACGATTTCGCCGTCGAGGACGCAGCGCGACGCCAGCTCGTCGAGTAGGGACTCCTCGAGTTCCGGGAAGTAGCGGCCGAGCTCCTTGCCGTTGCGTGACTGCATGACGACCTCGTCGCCGTCACGGAACACCAGCGCGCGAAAGCCGTCCCACTTCGGCTCGTAGGACCACACCCCCTCTTCGGGTGGCACCTTGGCCTGGGCCTTGGCCAGCATCGGCTCCAACGGTGGCAATACGGGTAGGTCCACGCTTTCCATACTCATCTAGACCGTCGACCCCGGGCAATGTCATCGCCGAACTCTTCGAGGCCCTACTAAGAGTCTTGGGGTTTACGGGATGGTCAGCAGTAGGCGCACGAGTTCGGCTTGCCGGTCCGATGACCCTCCGAACGGCCCGGTCTCGCCCGGGCCCATGCCAGGATGTCAACCATGACAGTGGTTCTCGTGCACGGAAATCCGGAGACCGACGCGATCTGGGGCCCGCTCATCGGCGCTGTCGGGCGCGAGGATGTGGTGTGTTTGTCGCCACCCGGATTCGGTGCGCCGCTGCCCGACGACTTCCCGGCGACGTGCCTCGCCTACCGCGACTGGCTCGAGGACGAGCTGGAGGCCATCGACGAACCGGTCGACCTCGTCGGGCACGACTGGGCCGGCGCCCACGTCATCAACCTGGCGATGCATCGGCCGGAGATGGTGCGCAGCTGGGCCAGCGACGCCGTCGGCTTGTTCGACCCAGATTACGTCTGGCATGACCTCGCGCAGGTGTGGCAGACGCCGGGTGATGGCGAACAGCTGGTCAACACCATGATGGACGGCACGATCGAGGACCGCGCCGACCAAATGGTCGACTTGGGCATACCCGCGGACATCGCGACGTCGATCGCCGCAGCGCAGGGTCCGGAGATGGGTCGGGCGATCCTGCTGCTATACCGTTCGGCGCGCCAACCAGCGATGGCCGAAGCCGGCCGCGCACTGGAGAAAGCCGCCGCCAGGCCGGGACTGTCACTGCTGGCCACCGAAGACACCTACATGGGCTCCGACGAACTCCGGCGCCGTTCGGCCGCCCGAGCTGGCGCTCGAACAGAGGTGCTCGACGGACTGGGGCATTGGTGGATGGTGCAAGACCCAACTCGCGGCGCCGCGGCCCTCACCCGCTTCTGGGAAACCGTTGACTAGTTCAGTGCGCGAACTTCGTCTCGAACGAATGGCAACACGGCCGTTCTAGCCGAGTGAGATGTCGCTGAGGTCGATTGCGACCATGAGCTGATCGGGGATCGCGTTGCCTTGGGCGTCAGCTCGGTAGGCCCTGCGTTTCGACGGAAACTTGATGCCATCGGCCTCGACGATGTCGGTGACGTACTGGACTGCGGGAAACGCTCCTGCCACGTCGACGCGGTAGTCATGACGGCGCAGCAGATGATCCTCGCCGAAGTAGAACTCTTGAAACCTCGAGTGGCTCTCGATCTCGGGCGGAAACTCCGCCTGCAGGCCAGCCCAGGACTCCCCGTGATCCTCGACCGGGGCGATCTCCAGTACCGAGACGCCTTCCAGCGTCAGCAGAAACGGCGTCGTGAGGTAGGTCCATAGCGCGTACCCGTTGAAGTACGCGCGCTGCAATGTGTCCCAGGGCGTTGCGAGTTCATGCCCGGCAAATGATTGTCTGGGGTTAGATCGTTCGGAAACCACTCGGCCGTCTAGCTTTTCGATTGCAACGCGCTCGGGGCTGAACGCGGTCTTCTGGTCATCGGCACCAAACGGCCGCACCGATGCCCACTCGCGGTCTGATGCGACGGTCATCCGCCTCGGTAGTGGATCCTGGGGTTGGCCCTTGATGGCCCACAGGTCCCCTCCGGTGACGATGGTCGCTTCGACTCGGGTGCACTGCCGCCACTTGTCGAGTCCGCCGTGCGCGTCGAGCACCGCATTCAGCAAGTCTGTCACGCGAATCTCCTTGGTGTCAGCCAAGTGTCGGTGTCGTGGGTGCCTGCGCAGCCGACAGTGACCGGAGCACATCCAACGCTCTCGCGGAATCGCTTCCGGGCTCGGCGCGATACATGATCACGTGATCCCCGCCAGGATACGGTGCATTGAGGCGGTGGCGGTAGAGATACAGTTCGCCGACTTGAGGGTGACGCATGTGGTGCAATCCCAAACGGTAACCCACATCCGCGCGGTCCCAGATTTCCCGGAAACGTGTGCTGGCATCGGACAATTCAGCAATCAGCGCCCTCATGCGAGGATCATTCGGACAAGTACCGCTGAGTTCCCGCAACCCGCTTACGGCAATCTCTGTCGCCTCGTCCCAGTTAACGTAGAACTCGCGGGCAGTGGGGTCCAGTAGGCGCCAGCGCAGCGAATTCTGTCCGGGTGTGAATTCTGGTGACAGCGCGCGGGCAATCGGATTTGCAGCAAGGACGTCGCGGTACCTGTTGACCACCATGGCCGGTATCAAGAACTCGTCGATCACTTCGGCCAATCCGTGGGCCGCCACTTCCGGTTCGGAAGTATCACCCCCTTTGGGGGCGGCCAAGTCATGTAGGTAGCGCGTTGCTTTGCGGTCCAGCTGTAGCGCCCGCGCCAGCGCATCAATGATCTGAGGGGACGGATGTTGTGCGCGCCCGCGCTCTAGCCGGAGGTAGTACTCGGCACTGATGCCTGCGAGCATCGCCAGCTCCTCGCGGCGCAAACCAGGCGCGCGACGCTGCCCGCCAGAAACCAGGCCCACGTCCTCGGGGCGGACGTGATCCCGCCGCGCACGCAGGAAATCACCCAGAGCGTTGGCTTTCGCCGCCACCTTTCGAGCCTATTCCCTGCCAGTACCCCGGATCAACGCGGTATCCCCGACGCGTCGGCGATGCCCCGATGGTGGATGTATGGACCGGCCGTTCGACCAACCGGCAAATCAGCCGGCGGCCGCATAACCGATGAAGGAGAGGATGCCATGACCGTCAAAAGGACCTTGCCGACGCCGCGTCAGCCCTATTTGGACGCCGGGCCGCTGCCTGCCGACTTTTTCGCGTACGAAGAGCTGCTAACAGAAGCGGAGCGCGAGAAGGTCGGTCGCATTCGCGAGTTTTTCCGCACCGAGGCTGCACCGATCGTCGACGACTACTGGGCACGGGCGGAGTTCCCGTTCGAGCTCGTCAAGGGATTCGCGAAGCTGGGACTGCTGGATTGGGCCGACCCCGATTCGTCGGAGCCCGCACCGAGCAATCTCCTCACGGGCATCACCGCGATGGAGATGGCGCATGCCGACCCATCGCTGTCAGTGTTCTTCGGGGTACATAGCGGGCTTGCCATGGGCACCGTCCTCAGCTGCGGTTCCGAGGAGCAGAAGCAGCGGTGGATTCCGGCAATGAGCCGCTTCGAGAAGATCGGTGCGTTCGCGTTGACCGAGCCACACGGTGGTTCGGACGTCGCGGGTGGCATGGAAACGACAGCGCGCCGCGACGGCGACGAGTGGGTGCTCAACGGCGCCAAGCGCTGGATCGGAAACGCGACCTTCGCCGACCTGGTGGTGGTCTGGGCCCGCGATGTGGAGACGAATCGGGTGCTGGGCTTCGTAGTCGAGAAAGGCACCCCCGGTTTCACCGCGACGAAGATCGAGAACAAGATCGCGCTGCGGATCGTGCAGAACGCCGACATCGTGCTCGACGAGTGCCGGGTTCCTGAGGCGAACCGGCTGCAGAACGCAAACTCGTTCAGGGATACCGCGGAGATTCTGCGCCGGACCCGCAGCGGCGTGGCATGGCAGTCGGTGGGCGTCCAGTTCGCCGCCTACGAGATCGCGCTGCAGTACGCGAAGGAACGCGAGCAGTTCGGCCGCCCGATCGCCAAGTTTCAGATGGTTCAGGACCTGCTGGTGAAGATGCTCGGCAACGCCACGGCATGCGCCGGGATGATGGCCCGCCTGGCCCAGTTGCAGCACGAAGGGGTGTATCGCGACGAGCAATCAGCGCTGGCGAAGGCCTATTGCACAGTGCGGATGCGAGAGACCGTGCACTGGGCGCGGGAGTTGTTGGGAGGCAATGGCATTGTTCTGGACTACAACATCGGCCGCTTCGTCGCGGATTCGGAGGCTCTGTACTCGTACGAGGGCACCAGGGAGATGCAGACGCTGATCGTCGGCAAGTCGGTCACCGGCCTGAGCGCGTTCGTTTAGAGAGTCGACGACAATGACCACACAAACAACAGATTCCGTATTTTCCGGCCTGAAAGTCGTTGAGATAGCGAGCTTCATCGCGGCTCCGGCCGCGGCGACGATGCTCTCGGACTTCGGTGCCGAGGTCATCAAGGTCGAGCCACCTGGCATGGGTGACCCACAGCGGTTCTTGAGCTCGGTGCCGCCGAGTCCGGCCGCGTCCGGTAATTACAGCTGGCACTTGGCAAATCGCAACAAGCGCGGCATGGCCGTCGACCTGAAGTCGGCGGGCGGCACGGAGATCCTCAAGCGACTCGTCGAATGGGCTGATGTGGTGATCACCAACTTCCCGCACGGCACCCGCGAGGCTCTTCATCTCGGCTACGAAGAAGTGTCGGGCTGGAACCCCACCGTCATCTATGCAGACATCACCGGGTTCGGGGATGCCGGACCCGACGCCGGGCTGCCGGGGTTCGATCTGACCGCCTTCTGGTCACGCAGCGGGCTGCTTGCCTCGACACGCGACGCCGGTGCACCGCCGACGTCTCCACCTTGGGGCAGCGGCGATTACACCACCGCCACCGCGATTTACGCGGCGATAACGACGGCTCTATACCACCGCGAACGTACTGGGCGGGGTGCCAATGTCGGCACCTCGCTGCTGGCCACCGGGGTGTGGGCGACCGGAACATTGGTGTCGGCAGCCCTTGCCGGCGGCAAGCCGTACCAGCTGCATGACCGCTCCGCACCCGTGAACGCGATGACCAATGCCTACCAAAGCGAGGACGGACGCTGGATCATGCTGGCCGCCAGACAGTCGGCCTGGCCGGCATTGGCCAATACGATCGGCCGGTCGGACCTCTTGTCCGATCCGCGGTTCAGCGATGCAAAGGCTATCGGCCAGCACGCCGCGGAGCTGGCCGATCTGCTCGACACCGAGTTCCATGCGCGGCCCTTGGCGAATTTGAAGGAGGCCCTCGATGCTGCCCGTATCCCTTACGGCGTAATCCAAACCGCGGAAGAGGCGGCCACGGATCCTCAGCTGCGCGCCGCCGAGATCGTCGTGCCGATCGAAGGGGCCGAGGACGTGGAGTACACCGTCAACAACCCGATCACTCTTCGCGGGCTAGCCAGGGTTCCGTCCCGCCGCGCACCCGAGCACGGTGAGCACAACACCGAAATCCTCGCCCAGCTTGGATTCACCGACGCCGACATCGCCGAGCTACGGGAACAGAAAGTGATTCCCGTTGCACGGGAGCAGGAGACAACGACATGACCACAACCGAAGTAGCGACGGACCTCATACTCACCGAGCGTCACGATGGTGTCCTGACGATCACCATTAGCCGTCCGGCGCAACGCAACGCCATCAACCGTGACGTCGCCGCCCAACTAGCATCCGCGCTGGATCAGCTGGATGCCGACCCGACGCTATCGGTGGGCGTGCTCACAGGGGCCGGCGGAACATTCAGTGCTGGCATGGACCTGAAGGCATTCGCGAACGGGCAGACCCCGATCCTTCCCGGTCGCGGATTCGGCGGGATCACCCGAGCCGTGGTGCGCAAGCCGCTGATCGCCGCCATCGAAGGATGGGCACTAGGCGGTGGCTTCGAAATGGCGCTGGCCTGCGACCTGATCGTTGCGGCACGGGACGCCAAATTCGGTTTGCCCGAGGTGAAACGAGGACTCATCGCCGGGGAGGGCGGCGTCATCCGCTTGCCTCAGCGACTCCCCTACCACGTCGCCCTCAAGGCGTTACTCACCGGCGAGCCGATTACCGCCGTCGATGCCAAGCAGTACGGGCTTGTCAGTGAGCTGACCACATCTGGGTCCGCGTTGGCTGTGGCACAAGAGCTCGCTGTACGCATCGCAGGCAACGCACCCCTCGCGTTGTCGAGGGTCAAGCAGGTCCTGCGAGAAACGCAGGGTCTCGATGACGTCGAAGCGTTCAAGCGCCAAGACAAGGATGCCTACGGCCTGCTGAACAGCGAGGACGCGCATGAAGGAGCGCTGGCTTTCGCCGAAAAGCGTGCACCCGTGTGGCGCGGGCGCTAACGACCAACCGAGTTAAGGAGCAAATCATGACAACGCAAAAGCCGGTGCAGCGCATCGCAATCGTCGGCACGGGAACCATAGGTGCGAGTTGGGCGACCCACTACCTCGCCCACGGCTTCGATGTCACGGCCACCGATCCGGCGCCTGGCGCCGAGACAGCGCTGCGGTCTTACGTCGAGGGTGCATGGGAGGCGGTAACGACGCTGGGAGTTGGGCCCGGTGCCTCCCCCGATCGCCTGGAGTTCGCGGCAGACCTGCAGCAGGCACTCGCCGACGCCGACTTCGTTCAGGAGAACGCGCCCGAGCGCCCGGAACTGAAGGTCAACCTGTTCGCCGAGATCGACGAGGCCACATCGCCGGACGCGATCATCGCCTCGAGCTCGTCTGGCATCACGATGAGCGTCATGCAGACCCAGTGCCTGCACCCGGAGCGAACCGTCATCGGCCACCCGTTCAACCCGCCACACGTCATTCCCCTCGTCGAGGTCGTCGGCGGGACGAAGACCGCCCCGGAGACGATCCGCGACGCGATGGCGTTCTATGCCTCGATCGGAAAGAAACCCATTCACCTCAAGAAGGAGCTGCCGGGCCACGTGGCCAACCGCCTGCAGTCGGCGCTCTACCGGGAAGTCGTTTACCTGATCGGTCAGGGTGTGCTCGACGTCGCCGACGCCGACGATGCGGTGTCGTGGGGTCCCGGGCTGCGCTGGGGAGTGATGGGTCCCAATCTGCTGTGGCATCTCGGTGGCGGCCAGGGCGGTATCGAGCACTTCATGGACACCCTGATGCCGCGCATGGCCGCAGGGTGGCCGGGGCTGGGCAATCCGGAGTTCACACCAGAGCTTCAGCAACAGATCGTCAAGGGCGTTCTCGAAGAAGCCGACGGAAGGTCGATCGAGGAGCTCGAAGCCGAACGTGACGAGATGCTGTTCGGTCTCATCGCAGTGCGCGGCAAGTAAGGAAAGGAATACAACTGATGTCTGAGTTCACCCAAAAGTTGTTCGTGCTCGAAGCCAGCGGCGACGGACGGCTGTTCTCCATCAACCCCGACGGCACCGACAAGACCTTCATCGTCACCGGATGCCCCGTCCCCGATGGCGTTGCAGTCGACGTGGCGGCCGGACACATCTACTGGACCAACATGGGAATGCCGCCTGCCAACGACGGCTCCATCGAACGTGTGGACCTCGACGGAGGCAACCGCACCACGATTGTTCCCAAGGGGGGCACGTATACGCCCAAGCAGCTTCATTTCGATGAACCGGGCCGCAAGCTGTACTGGTCTGACCGCGAAGGCATGCGGGTGATGCGCTGCGACCTCGACGGGTCCAACGTGGAGACCCTGGTGCAAACCGGACAAACTGATGCTGACCGCCGCGACGAGACGCGATGGTGCGTGGGTGTCGCGGTGGACCACGTCGCTGGGCACCTCTATTGGACGCAGAAGGGGCCGAGTGATGCCGGAGTCGGCAAGATTCTGCGGGCCGGGATCGACATTCCCGCAGGCGAATCCGCGGCACGTCGCAGCGACATAGAGGTGGTGTTCAAGGACCTCCCTGAGCCTATCGACCTCGAAATCGACCGCGCCACACGGATTCTGTACTGGACCGACCGCGGAGACCCGCCGCATGGCAACACTGTCAACCGGGCTTCATTAGACGGTGGGCAAGGTACCGAACCCGAGATCGTGTCGACCCACCTGATGGAAGGCATCGGCATCGCGCTCGATCCAGGTCACAACCGGATGTTCGTCACCGACCTGGGAGGCAGCGTCTACGTGGCCGCCCTCGACGGATCCGGCCACCGACCCATCCGCGCTCTGCAAGGCAACCTCACGGGCATCGCCTACGCCGAGCTGCCCGCGCTCGACAACGGGCAGAACAACTTTAGGAGCAACAGATGAGTTTCAACGTGCCGACCGACTTCGCCAGCCGGCATGTGGCTGTCATCGGCGCCGGTACGCTCGGACGGCGTATCGCGCTGATATTCGCCGCATATGGTGCTGAGGTGAGGATCTATGACCTCGCCGAGGATCAACGCCGAGCCGCTGTCGACTACGTCACGCAAAACCTTCCCGCATTGGCGGACGAAGTCACTGGTGTTGCGCCAGCCGATGTTTCGCCCCAAGCCGACCTCGTCGAGGCGGTGCACAACGCATGGCTTGTCGTCGAGGCAATCCCCGAGCGACTCGAGTTGAAGAAGCAGGTCTTCGGGCAACTCGACGAGCTGGCGAGCGCCGATGCCATCCTGGCCAGCAATTCGTCGTCCTACGCCAGCGGGCTGTTCTTGGACAAGGTCGTCCACCCCGAACGCGTTCTGAACATTCACTTCTACATGCCGCCGAAACAGAATGCCGTCGATGTCATGTCGTGTGGCAAGACCGACCGCAACGTCATCGACTTCGTAATGGCAACGTTGCCGCGGTTCGGGCTCTATCCGTTCGAAGCGCGCAGGGAGAGCACTGGTTTCATCTTCAACCGGATATGGGCAGCGGTGAAACGGGAGTCTCTTGAGGTCGTCGCTGAAAGCGTGTCCACACCGCAGGAAGTCGACCGGATGTTTCAGATCAACACCGGTTCCGCGGCCGGACCCTTTCGGATGATGGATCAGGTCGGCCTGGACGTCGTGTTGGATATCGAAGAGCACTATTGCGCCGAACATCCGGAGTATCCCGAAGGGCCGCGCCGCCTGTTGCGTACCTACCTGGAGCAAGGCCGGCTGGGGGTCAAGTCCGGTGCCGGCTTCTACGACGACTACCCCGCTGATTAGTCGAGCGCTGTGGATTCAGGCGGTCAGCACTGTGTGGTCTATGTACGGCGTGATATTGCGCAGCGCGCGTTCGACGTACTCTTCCTTTTCTCCAACGGGCGCGACGTAATGCAGAGCGCCTCTTGCCGCTTCGACACCTTCCAGGCGGGCGATCAACCAACCCGCGAGGTAAGCCGACGACAGGCACCCGCCGGCCGTCGCCACATTGCCCTTGGCGAAGAGCGGTTGATCGAGCACCTCAATGCCGGCCTCCTGCACCCACGGTTTGGAGATCGAGTCGGTGCACGCGGGGACTCCGTCGAGGAGCCCGAGCTTGGCCAGCACCAAAGTGCCGGAGCATTGTGCGCCGAGCAGTTGCCGTGACGGGTCCAGCGGTAACCGCGCCATCAGCGCCTGATCGGCGACTACCTCGCGGGTCTGCCTGCCGCTGCCGACGATGACCGCGTCTGCGGCGCTGGCTTCGTCAAGCGAGACGTGGGATTCGATGACGACGCCGTTCATCGAGCGGACTCGTGGGCTCGGGCTGGCGATCGAGACCCGCCAGTTGGATTTCCGAACGCGGTTGAGGACGTTGAGCGCGATCAGTGAGTCGAGTTCGTTGAAGCCCTCGAAGGTGAGGATGGCGATATGCATGTCTCCACGGTAGAAGGCCGAATCCAATACGATCAAGTTATTGTCATGCGTACAATCCCTGGGTGGTTCACGCTCGATACAAGGGCGTTGTAGACGCGCTGGCGGCCGATATCCGTGCGGGCAAGATCCCGCCGGGTACGCGGCTGCCGACCCATCGTGAACTCGCCGCCCGAGAAGGGCTGGCCCTTGTGACCGCGACCCGGGTGTACACCGAGCTCGCCGCCGTGGGCCTTGTCAGCGGCGAAACCGGCCGCGGCACCTTCGTTCGGGAGGCCTCCGTAGGGCCTCGCCACGACGTCGACCTGCGTGCGTTTGCCGATGGCGTAGTGGATTTGAATTTCAACTACCCATCGTTACCCGACCAGACCGAGTTGCTGCGACACGCTCTGCGAGCGCTGGCGTCCTCCGGTGATCTGGAGGCCCTGCTGCGTTACCAATCCCACGGTGGCCGTTCCCACGAGCGGGCGTCTGTGGCGCTTCACCTTGAGCAGCGCGGACTTTCGGTCCCGGCGGATCAGGTGCTGATCGTCAGCGGCGCACAGCACGGGTTGGCCGTCGCGACGCTGGCGATGCTCGAGCCCGGAGACGTGATTGCGGTTGATGCGTTGACCTATCCCGGATTCAAGGTGCTCGCCGAAGCACTCCGCCTGGAGTTGGTGCCGCTACCCGCTGCGACCGACGGACCGGATATGGACGCTCTCGCTCAGCTGTGCGTCACGCGGCGGATCCGAGCGATCTACACGATGCCGACGCTGCACAACCCGCTCGGGTGGGTCACTTCCGAGCAGTCCCGCCAACGATTGGTGGCGATTGCCCGCGAGCACGGGCTTCTCATCATCGAGGACGCCGCGTACGCGTACTTGGTGGAACATCCACCAACTCCACTGGCAGCGCTCGCGCCGGAATCGACACTCTACGTCTCGGGGCTTTCCAAGAGCGTGGCTACGGGCCTTCGCTTCGGATTCGTGGTAGCCCCAACGAGATTCATAGGAGCATTCGAACGCGCGATCCACGCCACGATCTGGAACGCCCCGGCGCTGATGACCGCGATCGCGACGGGGTGGCTGAACGACGGCACCGTCGCTCGCCTGGAAGCAGAGAAACGTGCCGACGCTCAGCGCAGGCAATCCGCGGCCCGCAAGGTTCTCAGTGGCCTCGAACTCATCGGACATCCATCGTCGTACTTCCTGTGGCTCCCACTGCCCGGCGAAGCCAGAGCCGACCAGGTCGCGGTGGCGCTGATGCGAGAAAACGTCTCGGTGTCCACAGCCGAACCCTTTGCGGCGACCAAGAACCCACCGCACGCAATCAGGTTGGCGCTCGGGTCCGTCAGCCTGGACGTGCTAGCCCAGTCACTTGACACAGTGAAACGGGTGATCGACGCCCACATGTATTGATGGAATGAGCCGATGGACCTACCCGTGATGCCGCCGCTGTCGCCGATGCTGGCCAAATCGGTTGCCTCGATCCCACCAGGCGCGTCTTACGAGCCCAAGTGGGATGGGTTCAGGTCGATCTGCTTCCGCGACCGCGATGAGGTCGAACTGGGCAGCCGCAACGAACGACCGATGACGCGCTACTTCCCCGAACTGGTCGCGGCGGTCAAGGCCGAATTGCCGGACCGTTGTGTCATCGACGGTGAGATCGTCGTCGCCACCGATCATGGCTTGGACTTCGAGGCCCTGCAACAGCGGATTCATCCGGCCGATTCGCGCGTTCGGATGCTCGCGGAGCAGACGCGTGCTTCGTTCATCGCGTTCGACCTCCTTGCCCTCGGCGATGACGACTACACCGGCCGCCCGTTCTCCAAGCGCCGCGCCGCCCTCGTTGACGCCCTGGCGTCCTCAGGCCCGTCGATCCACGTCACCCCGGTCACCACCGATCTGCCAACGGCACAACGATGGTTCGAGGAGTTCGAGGGAGCCGGCCTCGACGGGCTGATCGCCAAGCCGCTGACGATCACCTATCAGCCCGACAAGCGCGTGATGTTCAAGATCAAGCACGTGCGCACCGCCGATTGCGTGGTCGCGGGCTACCGCGTGCACAAGTCAGGTGACGGCGCGATCGGCTCGCTACTGCTCGGGCTCTACAAGGACGACGCCACCCTCGCCTCGGTCGGCGTCATCGGCGCCTTCCCGATGGCCAAACGGCGCGAGCTGTTCGCCGAATTCCAGTCCCTCATCACCACTTTCGACAAGCATCCATGGAACTGGGCTGCGCATACGTCCGGCGACCGGACTCCACGGCGTAACGAGGGCTCGCGCTGGAACGCAGGCAAGGATCTCTCGTTCGTGCCGCTGCGGCCCGAGCGTGTGGTCGAGGTCCGCTACGACCACATGGAAGGTGAAAGATTCCGCCACACAGCGCAGTTCAACCGCTGGCGACCTGACCGCGACCCGCGCTCTTGCACCTATGAACAGCTCGAGCGCCCGCTCACCTTCAGTCTCGGTGATATCGTGCCTGGGCTTGGCTGATGCCGCGACGCACCCAAACCCGCCGCTATCTGGATGCGACGGCGAAGAGCCGCCACTCGCCAGGAACGCCCTTGAGCTCATGAGCGCCGCGGTCGTCGAACTCGAGTCCGGACCCGATCACCAGGTCGCGCAGTGTGCTGGACACGAGCACATCATTGGGTCCTGCCAGGGCGCTCACGCGCGCGCCGATGTGCACGGCGATTCCGCCGATGTCATCACCGCGGACCTCGCACTCGCCGGTGTGCAATCCGGCGCGCACCTCGATGCCGAGCGCCTGCACCGCGTCGCGGATCGCCACGGAGCAGCGGATCGCACGCTGAGGGCCGTCGAACATCGCCAGGAAACTGTCACCCGAGGTGCTCACCTCGCGGCCCCGGAACCGATTGAGTTGTGCCCGAACGACTGCGTCATGTGCGTCGAGCAGCGCGTGCCAGTCGCGGTCGCCCATTTCGGCGGCGCGCCGCGTCGAGTCGACGATGTCGGTGAAGAGCACCGTTGCGAGCACCCGATCGTCGGCCACCTCAGCGTGGTGGCCAGTGAGGAACTCGGCGATCTCCTGGAAAGACACACGCCAATCCGGTTCGACCATGTGGTAGATGTTCCGACCCGGCAGCTCGACGTACTTCGCGCCCGGTATGTGGTCTGCGACCAGCTTCCCTTGCGCGGGCGTGACGAACGGATCATCGGTGTGTTGGAGGACAAGGGTTGGCACGCCGACTGTCGGGAGCACCGCCCGCACGTCCATCGCCGCCGTCAGAGGCCACATGAGGGCGACGGTCCCCGGGCTCGCCGCAAGGCGTTCCAAGCGAGCCCACGTTGTTCGAATCTCCTCGTTCCATGGCATATCCGGATTCATCATGCGTTGGAACTCCCCAGTCCCCCACATGGCGACCATCGCAGCGCGGAATCCCTCAAGATCGGGGATGCTCGACGGATCCGCATTGCCCTCAAGCACGACCAGTGCGACGGTGCGGGACGGATGTGTCGCGGCGAACAGCGCCGCTGTCGGGAGCGCGCCCGGAACCGCCAGAAGCGCCGCTTCGCGACTTCCGAGATCGTCGAGCACGGCGGTGATGCTGTCGGCCCATTGCTCTAAGGTCGGCGGCGCGTCTGCCGTGATGGGGTCGGACGCGCCCGTGCCCGGCTGGTCGAAGAAAATGAGTCGACCGAGCGAGGTCATCGCCTCGATCCAGCCCTGAAGGGACGGCAGCTCCGGAGCCACTTCACAATTTGTGAACCAGTTCGGAACGAATACGATGTCACGCGGACCCTCGGGCGAGGCACGATAGGCGACACGCAAGTCACCATTCAGCGCATAGCGCATCTCCGAGAACACGGCGGAAGTCTAATTCCCTTGGAGCGCGTAGACAGACGTTTATGCTGTTCAAAAGCGTTCCTCTGAAGTGTTCTTCAGCCAGTCGGTGCCCCCACCTACTCAATACCTTCGGCGACTGGCACGACCAACAACGCATCGAAATTAGACGCCGACTCATCGACGCACCCGTCGCCGAACGCAACAAACCACCGCCGTTCTGACCGGGCTGCAGAACTTCTCGCTAGATTCGGGTTGTGGCCGAGGAGACCGTCGTCGCATGGATGCTCGACTCCGATCCTGCGCTGCGCTGGCAGGTAGAACGCGATGTCGTGGGCGAACCGCCCGAGGTCTGGGAAGCGACGCGGGCACGGACCGCGACCGAAGGCTTCGGCGCACGGCTTCTGGCGCTGCAGGACGCCGACGGTCAATGGGCGGGTGGCGCGTTCTTCCCGGCCGACTTCGACTTCCATGGGCCCGAGGCCGCGGCAGACGGTCAGCCGTGGACGGCGACCACCTGGACCCTTAACTCGCTGCGGGAGTGGGGAGTCGATGCCGAGGTCATGCGCGAGCGCCGCACCGCTGAGCTGCTTGCCGAGAATTCCCGCTGGGAGTACGAGAACCTGCCGTACTGGGGCGGCGAGGTCGACTGTTGCATCAACGCGTGGACTGTCGCGAACGGGGTATGGCTCGGCGCTGACGTCGCCGGAATCGTGGAGTGGTTCGTCGAACACCAAATGTCCGACGGTGGCTGGAACTGCGAGTGGGTCGAGGGCTCGACGCGATCGTCGTTTCATTCGACGCTCAACTCGCTGAAAGGCTTGCTCGCCTATGACGCTGCGACGGGTGGCTCCGAAACGACGCGCGCCGCACGCCGCGCCGGCGAGGAATACCTCCTGCAGCGCAGTCTCTTTCGCCGTCTGTCGACGGGCGAACCGGTGGGTCCGTGGGTCGACCGCTTCGCATATCCCTGCCGTTGGGCGTACAGCGTCCTCAATGCTGCCGAGTACTTCCGCGAAGCGTCGCTGTTGGACGGCGTGACGCGGGACCCACGGATAGCGCAGGCGATCGAAATGATCCGTTCCGCCAGACAACCGGACGGCACTTGGCTTCAGGGCAAGCGGCACTCCGGACGCGTTTGGTTCGAGACCGATGCGCCGGTGGGCGAACCCTCGAAATGGCTTACGTTCCAGGCGACAAGAGTGCTTGGCTGGTGGGGCTCCCACTAGCCGGATAGAGCATCGGATCGGTCTGCTTCGATCCGGGACTACAAGAAGATGGGCGACACAGCTCCGTGGGAGCTCTAACCAGCGACGTGCCTCACCGTTCCAGCTGCATAGAGATGGACAAGGCCTGACGCCACCGCGAACCGCGGACCGTGCACGCCGTCGATATTGGCCCGTCCCACCGCGACCGGA
>JAVXWV010000862.1:0-17512 GCA_032230775.1 Mycobacterium sp.
GTCGAGGGGTGGAGCGCCGACGCCGAGTGGACGGGTGTGGTGCTTGCAGACCTCGTTGCCGCCGTCGGCGGCTCACGTGATTCGGATGTGCGGATGATCTCGCTGGAACCACCTGGTCCCTATTCACGCACGGTGTTGCCTGCCGTGCATGCCCGTGACGGCAAGACCTTGATCGCACTCAAGCTCAACGGCCAGACGCTGGACCTCGACCACGGGTACCCGTGCCGGCTGATCGCCCCGACCAGACCCGGTGTGCTGCAGACGAAGTGGCTGGCGCGGATCGAGGTGGTTCCATGACCGCGGTGCGGGTGATTCTCATCGGAGTCGGCCTGGTGCTCGGCGGGTACGGCGCCGTGCTGGTGGGGGAGAACCCACCCGTGATCACCATGCGGATCGTGGTGTGGGCACTTGTCGGTGTGGTGCTGCACGATGCGGTGTTCGCGCCGCTCTGCGTCGCGCTGGGTTTCGCGGGCCGACGGCTGATCCCGCGCAAGTGGTGGCCGCCCATCGGCGTGGCCGCGTTCTGCAGCGTAGTCCTCGTGTTCCTCGCGATACCGGTTTACGGTAAGCCAGGCATGCGTCCCGACAACATGACCGTGCTTGACCGCAATTACTCACTGGGGCTGTGGATTTCGCTGGCCATCGTGTGGGCCTGTGTGCCGCTGTACTACCTGGCAAAAGTGGTGCGCCGTCGTCCAAGTGCAGGCCCTGAGGCAGGCCCTCTTCACGGTCCTAGCGTCGAGATTGACACCAGGGCTGTTGATAACCGCCTCGTCAGGCGTACCCACAGCCCTGATGACAATCTCGGCCATGGCACGCAGAAGCTACCAGTTCGTCAGGATGAAGTGGTTGAGCAGCAGCGCGCCGACGACGTTGAGCGCCAACCACCAGCGGAGTGACCGCGGCGGCAACAACGCCCCTGCTGCGGTGAGCCACACCGTGAACGGCAGCCAGATGCGCTCGGTCTCGGCCTTGCTCAGCATCGACAGGTCCGCGAACACGATCGCGGCCAGCGCGCCGAGCACCACGAGGTGGAGGCCGGAGCGCCGCTTGATTGCCGCGACGTCGAATGCGCGACCGACACCCGCGACACTGCCCAGCCCGATCGCGCACACCACCGAAGCGAAGTTCGCCCACGACCAGTACTGGAACGGCCGGTCGTTGGCGATGCCCTGCCAATAGCGTTCCTGCACCAGCGTGTAGCCGTCGAACCACCAGAACCCCGCGGCCGCGAACACCCCGACGACCGCCAGTGCGGCAAGCACGGCGGGAACCAGGGCCCGCACGGCCGACCGCCAGTCGGCCGCCGAGATCAAGACCGCCACCGCAGGCAGTGCAATCAGCGCGAGGCCGTAGTTCACGAAGATGCCCCATCCGAGCAAGAGCCCGGATCCCACGGCAGCCACCAGCGGCCAGCGCACTGTGCGCCCCACGGCCAGCGCCAGTAGGGCGATGCCCCACGCGGCCACGCCGGCGAAGTAACCGTCGGCCGACACGGCCACCCAGATGGCCGTCGGCGCGACCGCAACGAAGGGCGCCGCCAGCCGAGCCGTGTTCTCGTCGGCCAAGGCGCGCACTGCCACCACGATCGCGGCTGCGGCGCTGGACCCGACCAACAGGCACAGCAGTCCCGCCCATGCGCCGCCGCCCAGCCCGATGCGGTCGAGCCAGACGAATGTCAGTAGCGCGCCAGGCGGATGGCCCGACACGTGCGTGATCCACGAATTCGGTTGGAAATCAGGGATTCTGCTGGCGAACGTACGCACCGCGGCGGGAATGTCGGTGATGGTCGGCACCTGGCGCAAATACTCGTGACGGGCGGTGAGCCTGCCAGCGAAGCCGCGCTGCCAGCCGTCGATCATTGCCAGGGAGAACGCCCAAGCACATGCGGTTGCCCAAGTGACCCATGGCAGCGCCCGCCACTGCAGGCGTTGTGCCACGGCCTGGCCCCACACGACTGCGGCTATACCGATGACGATCGCCGGGACGGTGCCCCAGCCGACGTGGGCGTTCCACCAGCCGAAGATCGGCGCCGTGTTGGCGAAGTCGTGAATCCGCTTCGGTGTCGCGTGGATAAGCGGCGTGACCATGCCAGCCAAAAAGCCGAGGTGCAGATGCGGGACGACGAACGCCGCGACGACCAGGAGCAGGCCGACGGTGACCGCCACTGCCTCCCTGTGACCGATCCGCACGACCGTCAGCCTATGGCGCGGCCGCGCAGACCCGTCTGACCAATCGGTGACGCTTCACGCGCCGCGCGACTGTGTAACGCCGGGCCCGCGTTGGACCACTACGACACGGCAAAAGCTAACGAAAGGGACCCGATCGATGACCCACGCCAATCTGTCGAAGTGGCTAACCGCCGGCGGTCAGATCGTCAGCCGGTACGGCCTCGTGGTCGTGCTGGCGTGGATCGGCTTCGGCAAGTACGCCAAGATGGAGGCCAGGGTGCTCATCGAGCACAGCCCGCTGATGTCGTGGATTTATGACGTCCTCAGCGTCGGCGGCGTGGCGAAGGCGCTGGGTACCACGGAGATCATCGCTGCGATTCTGATCGCGCTTCGGCCGTTTTGGCCGAAGGTATCTGCGGTCGGTAGCGCGATGGCGGTGATGCTGTTCCTCGGGACGTTGAGTTTCTTGTTCACGACTCCTGGGCTTGTTGTCGCGCACTACGACGGAATTCCCGTGCTCGGTGCCCAACCGGGCCAGTTTCTGCTCAAGGATCTGGTGCTGATCGGGGTGGCGTTGTGGACCCTCGGAGAGGCCCTCGGCGCGGGCAACAAACAGGACACGAATACAACTGATCTGATGGAGGGATGAGCACAGTGCTTTTCGGCAGCACGGAGGTGGCCGAACGCATCGAACGGGTTGAGACACAGCTGATCACCGCCGCGACCGAGGCCGCCAGTCAGCGCGTTGGCGCCGACGCTTTCGTAATCCCGATCGCTGGCGGCGCGGCGTGCTACGCCGAGGACGGCTCGCCAATGAACAAGGTGGTCGGGCTGGGCTTCGGCGGCGAGCCGAGCAGTGATGCCCTTGACCAGATCGAGGAGGAGTTCGCGGCGCGCGGGGCCGCCACGCAGGTCGAACTGACCAACCTCGCGGATCCCGCGATCGGCGCGGCCTTGACGGGCCGGGGTTATCAACTGGTGTCTTTCGAGAATGTCCTTGGCCGCTCCCTGCAGGGTGACCTGCAGCCGGTCGCGCCGTCCGGGGTCGAGGTCCGGCTCTGCGGCGACGACCTGACGGCATGGATCGACGTCGTGGTCGACGGCTTCGCCCACCCCGATACCGAGGGTGTGCCGTCGCACGAGGACTTCCCGCGCGAGATCGTGGAGAGGGCTGAACGCGATATCGAACAGGCGGGCGCCACACCGTATCTCGCGTACCGCGACGGGATCGTCGCCGGTGGCGCAAGCATGCGCATGTCGGAGGGCGTCGCCCAGCTGACTGGCGCGGCGACAGCGCCCGCGCATCGCCGCCGCGGGGTACAGACCGCGCTGCTGTCGGCACGGCTGGCCGACGCCGCGCGCGCAGGCTGCGACGTAGCGGTCGTCACCACCCAGCCGGGATCGAAATCGCAGCAGAACGTGCAACGCCGGGGGTTCCACCTGTTGTACACGCGTGCCGTGCTCGTGAAGCCGCCGAACTGATCCGTACCGTCCATTCCATAACGGCGTATCGTGGAGCTATGCCTCGTCCCCGCAAGTTCGATGAGGCCGATGTCGTTGCCGCCGCGCGAGACGAGTTTTGGGCGCGCGGCTATGCCGCGACCTCGGTCGACGACCTGACGTCCGTCACTGGGCTGGGCAAGGGCAGCCTCTACGGGGCGTTCGGCGACAAGCACAGCCTCTTTCTGCGCGCGCTCGACGATTACATCGCTACCGCCCTCGATGGGGTTCGCGCCCAGCTTCGCGATCCCGCCCACAGCGCCTACGACCGGCTGACGCACCACATCCGCGCGCAGGCCATGGCCCTAGCCGGCGACAAGGCGCGGCGCGGCTGCATGATGGCCAAGAGCGCCGCAGAGTTGGGCGCCGTCGACGATGACGTCGAACGCAGTGTTGAGCGCGCGTATGCCGAATGGCACGCCGAACTCGTCGACTGCATCAAGGAAGCGCAGCGCGACGGCGCGATCGACGGGAAGCAGAACCCGCAAGCGCTGGCCACCACGGTGCTGGCGTTCATGCGCGGCCAGGAGGCGCTACACAAGGCCGGGGTGAAGCCTGCGCAGCTCAAGACGTCGGCCGAGCAGATGATCGCGCTGATTCCCACCTAGCAGGAATATAAGCGGAGTGCCGCGCGTCGTAGTTCTTGACCGAAGGGTCCAGAATCCCACGAAAGGCACCACGATGGCACTTCTCAAGGGCAAGACAGCGGTAATCACCGGCGGTACGACTGGCATCGGGCTGGCCACCGCCAAGCGATTCGTCGAGGAAGGCGCGTACGTCTTCATCACCGGACGGCGGCAGGCCGAGCTCGACGCCGCGGTCAAGGAAGTCGGCGACAACGTCACCGGCGTGCAGGGTGACGTGAGCAAGGCCGAGGATCTCGACCGGCTGTACGCCGCGGTGGCTGACAGCGGCAGGCGCCTCGACGTGGTCTTCGCCAACGCGGCGACCATCGACGTCGCCCGTATCGGTGACATCACCGAGGAGCAGCTCGACAATCAGCTCGATGTCGACTTCAAGGGCGTCGTGTTCACGGTGCAGAAGGCGCTGCCGCTGCTCAACGACGGCGGGTCGGTGATCCTCAACTCTTCGAATACGAACGCCAAGGGCAGCGACGGCATCGGCGTGTATGCGGCCATCAAGGCGGCGCTGCGCTCGTTGGCCCGCACGTGGGCAAGTGAGCTGCGGGACCGCAAGATTCGCGTCAACGTGGTCAGCCCCGGCGCCACCGAGACGCCCGGCATCAACACCCTGGCGGGCATGCTGTTCCCCGGTCCGAACGCCGCGAAGCAGTTCGAGGAATACCAGATCAGCGGCGTCCCGATGGCCCGCTACGGCACGTCGGAGGAGGTCGCCAATGCGGTGCTGTTCCTGGCGTCGGACCTGAGCAGCTTCACCACCGGCGCCGACATTCCCGTCGACGGCGGGGTGAATCAAATCTGAACGCTCGCAGGGCCGCGAGCGTGCGCGCTTGTACGCAGTTTGCGGCGTGTCGCGGTACAGACACGCACGCTCGCGGCAGTTAGTAGCGGCAGTTAGTAGAGGATCTTCCGCACGTTCTCTTCGGCGTAGCGCTCGTCGAGTTCGGCTTGTGTCCAGTCGTGTCGGATCGCCTTCGCGATCTGCGCGACGCTGGGCACTGCGGACGGATCCCACGTCGACGGCTCCCAGGTGTCCGAGCGCAGGAAAGCCTTGGCGCAGTGGAAGAACACTTCCTCGACGTCGATCTCCAGCGCGAGAACGGGCCGCTTGCCCTTGACCGTCATCGCATCGAAGTAGTCGGCATCGGCGAGGATCCGCGCGGTTCCGTTGATCCGCAACGTGTCCCCGCGGCCTGGGATCAGAAACAGCGTGCCGACGTGGGGCCGCTCCAGCACGTTGACGTAGCCGTCGACGCGCTTGTTACCCGGCCGCTCGGGAATCGCGATCGTGGTGTCGTCGATGACGTGGACGAAGCCCGGCGGGTCGCCCTTCGGGGAGACGTCGACCCTGCCGCGTGCGTCGGTCGTCGCGACGAAACCCAGCGGCGAGTGGGCCAGCCAGTCACACTGGACCGGCGACAGCCGGTCCTTCACCTTGTTGGCGACGTACCGGTCGGGCTCGCCGACGATCGCACGCAGCTCGTCGACGCTGTTCACTTCCCGGCGCATGGGTACATCATCCTCCTGGCGTTTACTTTGCGGTTGCCCACGCCTGACACAATCCGCCGATGACCGACGTCGTCCACAATCCCGACACCGCGCCCCACGAACGCAGCCGCACCGGGCTGTCCGCCGACGCACTGCGACGGGGCATCATCGACCACCTGCGCTATTCGATCGGTCGGCCCGCCGCCGCCCTGAGGCCGGAGCACTACTACCGGGCGACCGCGCTTGCCGTCCGCGACCGCATGCAGGACAACCGGGTGGCGTCCACGCAGACGTCGCTCGACCTCGGCAGGAAGGTGACGTGCTACCTGTCGGCCGAATTCCTGATGGGGCCGCAGCTTGGCAGCAACCTGCTGAACCTCGGCATCGAGGATGCGGCGCGTGAGGCGTTGGCGTCGCTGGGGCAGGACCTCGACGGGGTGCTCGCATGCGAGGAGGAGCCCGGGCTTGGCAACGGCGGCCTTGGCCGGCTGGCCGCGTGCTATCTCGACTCGCTGGCCACCCTCGAGCGCCCGGCCATCGGCTACGGCATCCGCTATGAGTTCGGCATCTTCGACCAGGAGATCCATGACGGCTGGCAGGTCGAGAAGACCGACAACTGGCTCGCCAACGGAAACCCGTGGGAGATCGCCAAGCCAGACGTGAACTACCTCGTCAAGTGGGGCGGCTACGCCGAGCACTACGTCGACGACGCCGGCCACGACCGCGTCCGGTGGGTGCCGGGACGGGCGCTGAAGGGCGTCGCCTACGACACCCCGATCCAGGGATACGGCGTGAACACGTGCAACGTGCTGACGTTGTGGAGTGCGCGGGCGGTCCAGTCGTTTGCGTTGGAGGCCTTCAACACCGGCGACTACTACAAGGCCGTCGAGGACGAGGTCACCTCGGAAACCGTCACCAAGGTGCTCTACCCCAACGACGAACTCGAGGCGGGCAAGCACCTGCGCCTGCTGCAGCAGTACTTCTTCGTGTCGTGCTCGCTGCAGCACGTCCTGCACATCGTCGATGATTTAGCCGATCTTTCCGTCAGGGACCTCCCGGAGCGATTCGCGTTGCAGCTCAACGACACCCATCCGTCGATCGGCGTCGCCGAGCTCATGCGGCTGCTGGTCGACGAACGCCAGATCGATTGGGACGAGGCCTGGGACATCACGGTCGCCACCTTCGGCTACACCAACCACACCTTGCTCCCCGAGGCGCTGGAGAAGTGGCCGTTGGCGATGTTCGCCGAATCCCTTCCCCGGCACCTGGAGATCATCTACGAGATCAACCGGCGCTTCCTCGACGAGGTGCGCGCCAAGTTCCCCGGCGACGAAGACCGGCTGCGACGCATGTCGATCATCGGCGAGGACAACGGCAAAAGCGTGCGGATGGCCCACCTGGCCACGGTCGGCAGCCACGCGATCAACGGCGTCGCTGCGTTGCACTCCGAGCTCCTCAAAGAGAGTGTGCTCAAGGACTTCTACGAGATGTGGCCAGAGCGGTTCTCCAACAAGACCAACGGCGTCACGCCGCGCCGCTTCCTGGCCATGTCGAACCCGGGCCTGCGCGAGCTGCTCGACGACACGATCGGCGAAGGCTGGCTGAGGGACCTTGGCAAGCTTCGCGGACTCGAGGCGTTCGCCGACGACCCGGCATTCCGCATTCAGTGGCGCGAGGTCAAGCGGGACAACAAGGCGCGCCTTGCCGAGTACGTGAAGTCGACGGCAGGCGTCGAGCTGAATCCCGATTGGCTCTTCGATATTCAGGTCAAGCGGATCCACGAGTACAAGCGTCAGCACCTCAACGTGTTGAATATCGTCACGCAGTACCACCGGCTGAAGCAGAACCCGAGCTACCAGATTCCGCCGCGCGCCTTCGTCTTCGGTGGCAAGGCCGCGCCAGGCTACTTCCTGGCCAAGCGAATCATCAAGCTGATCAACGCCGTTGGCGAGACGGTCAACAACGACCCCGATGTCAATAGGTTCCTCAAGGTCGCGTTCGTACCGAACTTCAACGTGCAGAATGCGCACCTCATCTACCCGGCCGCGGACCTGTCGGAACAGATCTCGACCGCGGGCAAGGAGGCGTCGGGCACAGGCAACATGAAGTTCATGCTCAACGGCGCACTGACCATTGGGACTCTTGACGGCGCGAACGTCGAAATGCGCGAGGAGGCAGGCGCCGAGAACTTCTTCCTGTTCGGCCTGACCGAGGACGAGGTCGAGCGGGTCAAGCGCGACGGCTATCGGCCGTCTGACTACGTCAACGGCAATGGCGAGCTCGCGGCCGTGCTCGACCTGATCGCAGGCGGCACCTTCTCCCACGGCGACACCGAGGTGTTCCGCCCGCTGGTCGACAACCTGCGCCACGACGACCCGTTCCTCGTCCTCGCCGACTACGCGGCCTACATCGAATGCCAGGACCGGGTCAGCGCGGCGTGGCAGGACACCTCGGCGTGGACGCGAATGTCGATCCTGAACACCGCGCGCAGCGGCAAGTTCTCGTCGGACCGGGCCATCGAGGAGTACTGCGACGACATCTGGAACGTCGGGCCGGTGACGGTCAAGGTCGACGTCGACGTCTAGAGCGGTGTGCACCCCGGCGTGGCGCCGGAGAAGTGCACCGCAGGCATGCCGTCAACGGTGACGAAATCGGTTCCGGGGGACCAGCTTGTGCCCGGCTGGATCCACGGGGGAACGCCCTGTGGATACGCGATCGTCATGTCGGAGTAGAACTGGACGCCCGGCGGGCAGTCTGGACTCGTCGGCGTGACCGCGTTCCACGCGTACACGACGATCGGGTTGAACAGCCGGGCTCCCTCGGCACAATTGGGCTGACACTCGACGGCGCTGTCCGTGCCGGTTCCATGCGCACCGTCGGGTCCCCAGGAACTCCACGTCATGTCTTGCATGACGCCGGTGGCGTCGCAGTTGTAGGCGAATGAGTCGGGCCGTTGCGGCGGAGGCTGACTCGGGTTGTAGCACTTGCCGATAGCGAAAACGGCGTCGCCCTGTTCGGCGGGGTCCGCCGATGCGATGGCAGGCGCGCCGAACAGGGCAACTGTGCAGGCGGCCAGAACGAGTGCGCGGATCACGCCCGGATGCTAGCAACCGCACACTCTGGGCGCTGGGGTGCAGGCCGCTCGGCGGCCTCACCCACCGAATCGGGCCGCGAGCTCGCGCCTGTCCACCTTGCCGATGCCGCGGCGGGGCAGCTCATCGATGAGATGAATCTGGCGCGGCGCGGCCGTGGGCGACAACGTCGAAGCGACGTGTGCCCGTAGCTCGGTCAACGTAGGCGCCGAATGCCCGGGGGCGACGACGATAGCCGCGACCACTCGCTGTCCCAGCCGTTCGTCGGCCACGCCGAACACCGCGGAGTCGGCCACTGCGGGGTGAGTCGCCAACGCCGCCTCCACCAATTGCGGCAACACCGTCAACCCGCCGCTGCTGATCGCGTCGTCGACCCGACCCAGCACCCGCAACACACCTGAATCATCAACGGCGCCAATGTCGTCAGTGCGAAACCAGCCCGGCTCCGCGAACGGATCCGGCTCGACGGTGTTGCGGTAACCCTTCGCCAGCGTCGCTCCACCGAGCACCACGCGGCCGCCGTCGATCCGCACCAGGACCCCATCGAGCGCAACGCCGTCGTACACACAACCCCCGGCCGTTTCGCTCATCCCGTATGTCCGAACCACCGAAATGTTTGCCGCCGAAGCTCTTTCGGCGACACCGGCAGGCATCGGCCCGCCGCCGATCAGCACCGCGTCCAAGGACGCCAGCGCCGCCGCAGCCGCAGGATCCCGCAGCGCCTTGTCCAGCTGCGCCGCCACCAGCGACGCGTATCGGCGACCCGACCCCAATGACGCCACCGCGGAGGCCAATTCGTCTCCGTCGACCCGAGCGTCCACAACGACCGGTGTCGTATCCGCGACGACGCTGCGCACCAGCACCTGCAGCCCGGCCACGTGAAAAGCGGGCAGCGCAAGCAGCCAGCGGCCGGTGCCCCCGAGCCTGCGGTGCGTGGCCTCGGCGCTGGCGGTCAACGCCGATGCGGTGAGCATCGCCCCCTTGGGCACACCCGTCGTGCCTGACGTCGAAACGACGACAGCAACATCGTCATCGATGGCCTCGCCCGCGCGCAATGACGTTGTCAGCAGCGCGGTTTGGCGTGCGTCGTCGGCAGGAACCGGAAGCACAGCTTCGCCGCCAGCCAGCACGTCCCGCAACAACGGCAGCAGCGTAAGCGCTGACGCACCTGATGGGACAGCGATTGGGCGCAGGACGGCTATTCGGTCTCCTCGGCGTCACGCGGGTCGTCGAGCGGCCAGCCCTTGGCGGCCAGGCGGTTTCGCACCCGCTCGATGTCCTCCGGGCCTGGCAGGTCGTCGGTGAGCTGGGTGATCAGCACCCCGATGTCGACCTGGTCGAATTCCCCGCGCGCCAACAACTCCCGCACGACCGTCTTCACTTCATCGTCGGTGAGGCGCGGCTTGAGGAGCGCGAACAACGGAACCCGGTCGGGACCAGGTACACCTTCGGGATACCCGGAGGTTATCCACGCCACGATCTTGGCGAGAAATTTCGTCACAGTGTCAGCTCCCCACGGAGGCCCGGCGCCTCGGTTCCGAAGACAGCTTGATGGTAGTGCGCGGCCGCGTCGACGCGGCAGACGAACGCTTCCCGCCAGGTTGGTGAACAGTAGATGAACACCCTAATGGAATAGGCAAAGTCGCAGGTCGGAGAGGCCGTTTAGGGAGGCTAGGCGCTGGTCAAATTCGCGGGTCTAGCCCCAGAATTAGCACCCATGAGCACAGAGATGATCATCCTGGTGTTGTTGATAGCAACAGCACTGGCTTTCGACTTCACCAATGGATTCCACGACACCGGCAACGCGATGGCGACGTCGATCGCCACCGGTGCTCTCAAGCCAAAAGTCGCCGTCCTGCTGGCCGGTGTCCTGAACCTCGTCGGCGCCTTCCTCTCGGTCGAGGTCGCCGTCACAGTGACGACGTCCGTCATCAAGGTGCAGGACAGCAAGACGGGTCACCTGTTACCCACGGTCAACCCGTCAATGGGTCTGACGATCATCTTCGCCGGCCTCATCGGCGGCATCCTCTGGAACCTGCTCACCTGGCTGTTTGGCATCCCGTCGAGCTCGTCGCACGCGCTCTTCGGTGGGCTGATCGGCGCCGGGCTGGCTGCACTCGGCAGCGCAGGTGTGAACTGGAGCGGCATCTTCTCGAAGGTGATCATCCCCGCGTTCGCCTCGCCCGTCATTGCCTGCATCGTCGCGGCTGCCGGAACCTGGTTGGTGTACCGGATCACCCGCAACGTGATGGAGAAGCGCCGCGCAGACGGCTTCCGCTGGGGCCAGATCGCCACCGCGTCGCTCGTCGCACTCGCCCACGGCACCAATGATGCGCAGAAGACCATGGGCGTGATCGCGCTCGCGCTCATCACAACCGGCCACCTGACCGGTGACGTGAAGAAGGACGGCCTTCCGTTCTGGATCATCCTCAGCTGCGCCCTTGCGATCGGCCTCGGTACCTACATCGGCGGCTGGCGCGTCATCCGGACCCTCGGCAAGGGCCTCGTCGAGATCGAATCACCCCAGGGCTTCGCGGCGGAGGCGTCCTCGGCCGCGGTCATCCTCACTTCCAGTGCTGCGGGCATGGCGCTGTCGACGACGCACGTGGCCACGGGCTCGATCCTTGGCAGCGGCGTCGGCAAGCCGGGCGCGGAGGTGCGCTGGGCAGTCGCAGGCCGCATGGCGGTGGCATGGCTGGTCACGCTGCCCGCCGCGGGACTCGTTGGGGCGCTGTCGTATTGGCTGTCGGAAGGCGTCGAGTCCGTGAGTGGTTCCGCACTGGCGGGCGACGGCCTCATCTTCCTCATCCTGGTGGGCCTGTCCGGTTACATGTACTGGCGCGCCCAGCAGCAGAAGGTCGACAGCAACAACGTCAACGCCGATTGGGACGACTCGACGAACTCCGTCGTTCCGGCCGACGTTCGCGAGGCTTCCAAAGAAGTCAAGCCCACGGCCTCCGTCTGACTGCCCCTCCTAACCAAAGGAAATCGTCGATGACTTACCTGGAATCTGTCCTCAAGGTCCTGGTAATAGGACTCATCCTCGGAGCAGGCCTGCCCGCGATCTTCGCGACGGGTATGGCGGCCTTCAACGCCGGCTCCGGTGGCGCCCATCCGGACGGCACTGTCACAGCAGGCAACCCGGTGCTGAAGTACGTCGGTCTGGTGCTGTTCATCCTGGTTGCTGCTGTCGTCGTGGTTGCTCTGCTGTGGATAACGAGAACCACGCTGATCCACCACTTCGGGTTCGATCCCTTCCCCGGCGTCAAGAAAGCCTGAAGCACATGACTGAGAATCACAGCGTTATGGAAAATGTCCTCTCCTGGCTGCACGACGGGTACCCGGAGGGCGTTCCGCCGAAGGACTACTTCCCGTTGCTCGCGCTGCTGAAGCGCTCGCTCACCGAGGATGAGGTCGTCAAGGCTGCACAGACGGTCCTGAAGGGGACGGACTCCGACAGCGTGACCGACGAGGAGATCCGCGAGGCAATCCACTCGGTCATCGCCAAGGAGCCCAACCCGGAGGAGATTCACCAGGTCGCGGCGCGGCTGGCGTCTGTCGGCTGGCCGCTGGCGGCGCACTCCAACTGAATTTGATTGACGCTACGGCCCTCGGCTCACTGAGCCGGGGGCCGTATCAATTTCTGGTGTCGCGGCGCAACGGGTGGGTTTCTGGCACCTGGACGAAGATCAGCATCACGCCGTCGGGATCGACGACGTGCAGTTCGTGTAGCCCCCACGGTTCTTGCTTTGCCTCGCGGGCGATCTCGACGCCGCGGCCCTTGAGCTCCTCTTCGGCGGCATACACGTCGCGGACCTGAAGCCACATGGTGCCGCCCGCGCTCGGCGTGCCGTGGCCCGCGAGCTCGATCAGTGACTGGCCGGCGTAAAACACCGTGCCCGCGCCGTAGTCGCGGGCGATGGCGAGCCCGATTTCGTCGCGGTAGAACCGCAGCGAGCGTTCGTAATCGGCTGGCCGGATGAGCATCCGGCTGGCCAGGATCTCCATGAAGCTGTGTCTATCACGTCGGATGCCGGATCCGGCAGCGACACGGTAGCTAACCGGCGGGCTGGACGCGTTGCCGCTTCATGATGGCGTCGACGGCACTAGGCGCAACGCTGTTGAGCGCGTGGGCGGTGACGGCCATCCGTGGCGCGATCCGCACCGGCCGGGTTCGGGCCGCGGTGATCATCCAGTCGGCGGCCTCGGCGGCGCTGAGGCCGGGCAGGCCGTCGTACTCGCGCGTCGGCGCGATCATCGGCGTCTTGACCAATGGGTAGTACAGCGTCGTGGAGTGCACACCCTTTGCGGCCCACTCGGTTTCGATGACCCTGCTGACCGCCGACAGCGCCGCCTTGGAGGCGTTGTAGACGGAGAACAGCGGCGAGGATTCGCTGAGCACGCCCCACGTGGAGACATTGATGATGTGGCCGTCACCGCGGTCGATCATGCCGGGCGCGAGTCCGCGGATCAGTCGCAGCGGCGAGTAGTAATTCAGCGTCATGGTCCGCTCGACGTCGTGCCAGCGGTCCAACGATTCCGCAAGTGGCCTCCGAATGGACTTGCCTGCGTTGTTGATCAGGATGTCCACACCGCCGAGGTCCTGCTCGACCTTCGCGGCCAGCTCGTCGACGGCGTCGAGATCGGATAGGTCGACGGCGTGGGCGCTGGCGTCCCCACCGGACCGCGTGATGCGCTCGACGACGGCGTCGAGCAGTTCCTGCCTGCGCGCGACGACCACGACCCGTGCGCCGCGGCGGGCGAACTTCTCGGCGGCGGCCTCACCGATGCCCGACGATGCGCCGGTCAGCAGCACGCGCTTGCCGGCAAGGTCGACGTGATCACGGCGACGCCGCAGCGCCTGTTCGGTCAATGCTGGACGCATGCTGGCCAGCAGCAGACTCTCGGACAGCCGGCGCAGCGGACTCTTGCTCACGGAAATGAGTTTAGGCGGCCTAGTTATTGATGAGTTCTCCGCGTCATGCCGGTCGGTACAGATATGACAATCAACGGCAAACTCGACACCGATTTCAGTGAGGCGACGGAGCCGGTCAGCTGGCGGCAGGTCAGCGACGTGCTGGCCGCCGCCGAGCTGTACTGGCTCACGACCGTGCGCAAGGACGGCCGCCCGCACATCACTCCGCTCATCGGGGCGTGGGTCGACAGCCAGGAAGGGCAGGCCTTCGTGTTCTGCACAGGACCCGAGGAACAAAAGGCACAAAATCTCGCGGCGTCCACCGCTGTTGCGGTGACCACCGGGGTAAACACATGGAATGAGGGACTCGACGTCGTCGTCGAGGGGAATGCCGAGCGGGTGACCGGGGTGGACATGTTGACCCGGCTGGCCGATACGGTCCGCGAAAAGTACCGTGGCGAATGGGATTTCACACCGGACGACGAGGGTTTCGGCCACACCGACGCGAGCGGGGACAGTCACATCGCCTACGTGTACCGGGTGTCACCCGGCAAGGTGCTTGCGTTCGCGAAGTCGCCCCACGGCCAGACCACCTTCCGCTTCTGAGTGATTTGTGTGCGTTTAGCAGCGCTCAGCGCTCGCGAACGCACACAAATCGCGGCTAGAAGTAGCGGGGGAACGGCGTCCAGTCCGGGTCGCGCTTCTGCAGAAACGCATCGCGGCCCTCGACGGCCTCGTCGGTCATGTATGCCAATCGCGTTGCCTCACCGGCGAATAGCTGCTGGCCGACCAGACCGTCGTCGCTCAGGTTGAACGCGTACTTGAGCATCCGGATCGCCTGCGGCGACTTGCCGTTGATCGCCGCCGCCCATTCCAGGCCGACGGCTTCGAGGTCGGCATGGTCGACGACCTCGTTGACCGCGCCCATGGCGTGCATCTGCTCGGCGGTGTAGGGCCTGCCGAGGAAGAAGATCTCGCGGGCGAACTTCTGCCCGACCTGTTTCGCCAAATACGCACTGCCGTAACCGCCGTCGAAGCTGCCGACGTCGGCGTCGGTCTGCTTGAAGCGGGCGTGCTCGCGGCTGGCCAGCGTCAGGTCGCACGTCACATGGAGGCTGTGGCCGCCGCCGGCAGCCCAGCCGTTGACCAGGCAGATGACCACCTTCGGCGTGAACCGGATCAGCCGCTGTACCTCCAGGATGTGCAGTCGGCCTGCGCGGGCAGGGTCCACCGTCTCGGAACTTTCCCCCGACGCGTACTGGTAGCCGCTGCGGCCGCGGATGCGCTGGTCGCCGCCCGAACAGAACGCCCAGCCGCCGTCCTTGGGCGATGGCCCGTTGCCGGTCAGCAGGATGACGCCGACGTCAGGCGACATCCTGGCGTGGTCGAGCACGCGGTACAGCTCGTCGACGCTGTGTGGGCGAAACGCGTTGCGCACCTCCGGCCGGTCGAATGCGACGCGCACGGTAGGTTGCGCCACACCGTCGACTACGTGCCGGTGGTAGGTGATGTCTGTCAGCCCGAACCCGTCGATGGCCTGCCACGCCGACGGGTCAAAGGGGTTGTTGTTCATGCGTTTACCGCATCAATTCGGAACACCGGGCAGCGGCCTGCGAGGGCCTCGAACTCGTCGGGGTTGGGCCCGGTGACCAGTCCGGCGTTCTTGATGAAACCGACGCCGCTCGGCACCTTGATCGGGAACTCGCGCAGAAGCGGCCGCGCCTCATCTGTGGACATCTCGACCATCCGGACGCGTTGCGCCTGGCGACCCTGGTGCAGCGTGGCCTCGCCCGCGGCCCTGACGTTGGCGCTCCAGTCTGAGCCAGGCACACCGCCGACCACGTAGCGCTTACCGTCGACGGTCATCGGCGTGACGGGCGTCGAACGCGGCTTGCCCGACTTGCGGCCGGGCACGGTCAGTACGACGGGGCCCTTGCCGCCGAAGCCGACGCCCAGCTTCTGCAGTCCGATCATCATCTTGTTGACGTACTTCAGCCACCACGGCAACGGAGTGTTTGGCATGCCGGAAACGCTACGCGACGGGGTCGATGCGAAACACGGCCAGGCGGCCCGCCAGGCCCTCGAGCTCGTCGGGCGTGCCGTCGGTGAGGACACCGGCGCGCTTCATGAGCTGCGCGCCGGTCGGCACCGCCGCTGGGAATGCGCGCAGGATCGGGCGCGCCGCGTCAGGCGGCAGTTCCACCATGCGGACGTGTTCGGTGCGACGGCCCTGGACCAGGGTGACTTGATCGGCGGCACGGACATTGCTGACCCAGTCCGCGCCCGGATAGCCGTTCACGACATAGCGTTTGCCGTCGACGTGCATCGGCGTGATGGGTGTGGAGCGGGGCCTGCCCGATTTGCGGCCGCGTACGGTCAGCACCACCGGCGCCTCGTGACGGGAAATGGGCAGTCCAAGCCGCAGCATCGCCATCAACACCTTGTTCATCGGCTTGAGCCACCCCGGTGGCCGGATGCGCTCATTGGGCATGGCCGTGACGTTAGTGCCTACAGCGTGATGCCGTAATGGGTTAGCGCGCTTGCCAGCCCGTCCGGTCGCTGGGATGTCGGCAGCGGGTCGACAAGGATGAATCCGCAGCCGATCGCGCGGGCGCCGCCGTCGGCCTCGTCGCTGTCGCCGACCATCACGGCATGCGCGGCCTCAACGCCCAGCCGACCCAGCGTGGTCTCGAAGATCGCGGCATCGGGCTTGATCGCGCCGACCTCAAAGGACAGCACGAACTCGTCGACATGGTCGGCGGCGCCGATCGACACAAAGGCCGGACGAACGTCGAACGCGATGTTGGACACCACCGCGGTCTTGATGCCCTGCCGGTGCAGGCCCTTGAGCACCTCGGCGGTATCGGGATACGGCGTCCAGGACGACATGTCGATGACCCGGTCGTACAGCGCCTCGGCCTGGTGATGGGGCAGACCGGACTCGCGAAGCACGTGCAGGTACGCCTCGCGATGCAGGTGCGGTGCGAGGTCACGGTTGGCCCAGGCGTGGTACTGCTCGTCGGTCATATCGACCGGGCGGCCGGTCGGTGCGGTCAGTCGTCGCATCAGTTCGGCCTGCACATGGCCGTCGACCTCGCGTTCGTCGACCTCCATGCCCTCAAACCAGCTGTCGTCCTCTTCGAGGCGAAACAGGGTGCCGGAGAAGTCGAACAGCACGGCCTGGACTTGGGTTGTCAATGTGTCACTCCGTCTCGTGCGCGGGCAGCCTTGCCTACCAATACTTCTCGCTCACGCTCGTTGTCCGTCATCGATGCGGCGCGGTCGAACTCGTCGGCGGCCTCGGCATCGCGGCCGAGCCGGGCCAGCAGTTCGCCGCGCACGCTCGGCAGCAGATACGAGCCGTCGAGGCCGTCGATATTGTCGACGATCTTTAGCGCAGAGGCGGGGCCTGTCGAAGGATCAGCCATCGCAACGGCGACGGCCCTGTTGAGCTCGACCACTGGCGACGGCGCCACCTGGCGCAGCCCGTCGTACAGCAACACGATGCGCGTCCAATCGGTGTCGACCGCCGTCGGCGCGACCGCATGGCATTCGGCCAGCGCGGCCTGCAGCGCATACGGGCCCCAGCCGACGCCCTTGCGCTGCAACGTGTTAGCCGCTCGCTCCAAGGCAGCGACGCCGCGCTGGATCTGCGCCCGGTCCCACTTGGCCCGGTTCTGATCCTCCAGCAGGATCGGAATGCCC
>JAVXWV010000098.1:0-3650 GCA_032230775.1 Mycobacterium sp.
CGGCGCCCATGTAGCGTCCCTCGCTGGACAGGATGTTCCAGCCGCCCTGGGTCGCGGAGATCACGCCGTAGAAGGCGCCGAGTGAGTCGGACACGCTTGCGTTGCAATACAGTTGACGCATCGCGCCATCCTCGGCGACGTACAGGGAGACCGATCCCCGGTCGCCGGTGCCGTCGAGCACCGCGATCGCGACCGGCTCATCATCGTCGGCGAAGGGCGACGCCGCGAACGAAAACCACGCGTGATTGTCATGGTGCGGCATGCTGATCAGCGGCACCGGTTTTTCCAATCCCAGTTGCCTGCCGAGAATTCTCGGTGTGCGCCAAATCTGGACCAAGCGCCGCTTGTGGATGCCGGCAAAATTGGAAACACCGAGCAATCTGAGGCTGGCCGGCGCTTCTTCGACGACCGTGCGCGTCAGCGTGGCGAAGAAGGTCGGATAATCCCAGGTCGTGACAAAGGCGGCGATGTCTCCGACGTCGCGCCCCATGCTGCGCAGCGTGGCGACCATCGCGTCGAGCGATTGGCGCGGATATTCGGTGCTGTGTTTGTCTCCCGAAAAGCGTTCTTCTTCGTTGTTGACGATGATGCGCGGGCCGTTCGCCTGCGTCACCTCAATGAGCGCGACGCCGGTGTTGTGGGTTCCGGGAGCGGCAAGGCCCGCGAGATAGACCGTCTCGCCGCGATTCAGTTTCTCCTGGATCGATGCGATCCGCTGACTGGCGAAGTCCGAGCCAAGCCCGTGAAAACCTATGCGCGCCATCGATCGGGCGGCAACCCAGCGTACGAAATGAAAACTTGCGGTGCCAAGTTTTGGGCGGCGGGGGCCAATTCGTATGTCCGGCCGGGTCAATTCTGGAGCCAGGGATAATTTGTGTGAAACAGGTTCATTGCATCAATTATAACCGATGGCGGGCAACAATGCCGTTCGGTGAGGCGAAATAACCTTGCGCTTGCATGCGCCTAAACGTGTGATATTTCTTCAAAACAAACTCGAAGTGGCTCGGGAGAAAACAATTGCCGATTGGTATCAGAAATCTCGCGACCATACAGCCCTTGCCGCGGCCGCTGCAATCGTCGCGGCGACCGCCTCGGCGCAAACAAATACGATCAGCAGCGTCCGCTAGCCAATCAGGAATGGTGCGCTGTTGCGGGCCCGAACCGACTCAGATGTCTTCGCTCCCAGCGCATTCCGGTCGTTGACCCTCGCGACGACTGCTTGACTCGTCTCGCGTGCACCAGCCCCTATTTCAGGGTGTCCCTGATCACGTTCAATTGGTCCGTTGCGTGCTCGACGTTCATTACGAAGGTGTTGGCGTCGAGTCGCCAACGCCGGCGGCCCCTATCAGTGGTGCCCAGGGGATGAAATAGGGGCTATCGCGGCGGTTTCAATACCCCTGCAGACGGAAGGCCAAATTGGGACTGGAGCCTCTGCCACAGCTACCATTACGTCAATCACGGGCAGGGCAATGTTTCACCACTATCTGGGAGGGCGACAATCCCCCGGGCCCGTATCCCTGGCATGCCCCCAATATGTGCTGGGCCCTCTTTATCCCGCGGCCGTGCTGACTATGCGTTGACGGCTAGAAGCATTCGTCGGCCCGCCAACCAAGCAGAGTGGCTGCAACCACTGTGTAACCCCGTGCCCTATCTCTTGGCATGACGCAACGCGAAATCTCACTGACCCAACTGACCGCCACCCGGGCCTCCGGTGCGGTTGTGCTCATCCGCTTCTACGTCGGCCTGATCTTCGTCGGCGAGGGCGTACTGAAGTTTCTCCGGGAGGACCCACTCGGGCCTGGCCGCTTCATCAAGGCGGGCATTCCTGGCGGAGAAGCGCTCGCGTATCTCGACGGTGTCTTCGAGATCGGATGTGGCCTGCTGATCCTGGCTGGATTGGTCACCAGGTTGGCGACGATTCCGATGATCGTCGACATGGTCGGCGCGCTGACGATCACCAAGGTGCCGCTCTTGTGGGGCAACGCTCCGCTGTATCCCAAGGAAGGTGGATTGTGGGACTTCTTCCACGAAGGCCGCCTCGAGATCGCGATGCTGTGCGGCAGCGTCTTCCTGCTCATCGTCGGCGCGGGTTCGCTATCACTTGACGCCAGGATGATGCGTTCCAAGGCTGCGCCGCCCAGTGCGGTCGGTGCCGCGGCCTAAGCGCTCACACAGCAACCTCTAAAGTCGATTCCGGGACGTCAACCAGTGATCACGAGCGAAAATGGGGCGCGCCGTCCTAGCGCCGTCGAGCCGCGGACATCGCGCTCGAAGGGAGGGCTGCAGTCGGTGACGGGCGCGGCTTACCCCGACTGGGACGCGATCTATCGCGACAACGTCACCTGGGTCTACCGGCTGATGTACGGCAAGGTAGGCAATCAACCCGACGCTGAAGACCTGACCGCCGAGGTGTTCATGACGGCACTGAAGCCACTGCGCGTTTCGGCAACAGTGCCGGAGGTGCGCAAATATCTTCGGATGACCGCGCGCACGGTGCTTGCGTCCTACTGGGGCGATCGGATGGGACGTCCGGTCACAGCGATCGAGGAGGACGTGCCGGAGGTGATCGAACCCGAGTTCGTCGCCAGCGACGCGCCCGACAAGGTGCGCTCGCTGCTGCAGCGGCTGCCGGACAACTACCGCCGGATCCTGGAACTGCGTTTCCTGCAGGCCTTTTCGGTGAAGGAAGCCGCGGGTCAAATGGGCGTCAGCGTCGCGAATGCCAAGGTATTGCAGTACCGGGCGCTGCGGATGGCGGCACAATCGGGTGAGGAGGTCACATCGTGAGCGACCGAACCGTGCGCCGCTTTGTGGAGGGCCTGTTGCGAGGGCAATCCACCGAACGCGCGCGCCCAGACGACTTCGAGGCCGAGCAGATGAAGACCGCGATCGAGTTGCGTGCGGCGCGGTTGGGAAGCGACGCGCCGCGCGAGGACTTCGTCAGCGATCTGCATCGCAGACTGGCCGCCGAAATGTCCGACGACTCCGCTCCTGTTGACCATCCCCGGTGGGCTCCGCGCCGCCGCCAGGTCGTCATCGGTGGGTCGGTCGCCGCGGCCTCCGCGGCCGCCGGGTTGGTGGTCGGCCGCAACCTGCTCGCTTCGACCGCGACACAGCAGGCGTCGCCGCCCACCCAGGAGGAGCTCGATCCAAACGCCGGAACGTGGCAAGCCGTCGGCGCAAGTGCGGACCTCCCGCACGGGGGATCCCTCGCGTTCGACCTCGGTTCGGTCAACGGGTTCGTCCACCGCTCCGACGCCCAGTTGGAGGCGGTGTCGGGGGTCTGCACACATCAGGGCTGCAAGTTGTGGCTTGACGCGCCCGAGAGCCGGTTGCGCTGCCCGTGCCACTCGACTTCGTTCTCTCTGGAGGGGGCCACCGTCACACATCAGCTGCCCGTTGCGCCTCCTCCGCTTCCGAAGTTCCACGTACGCGAAATCAACGGTGTGATCGAGGTTTTCGCACCGACGAAGTCGGCGTAGGCGCCTAGGACCCACCGCCGGGATGGCGCCCGATACCGAGCCGATAAATTGAGCGCGTGCGACTGCTGCTGATCGCCGACAGCCACGTCCCCAAGCGGGCCCGTGACCTTCCCGGCCGAGTGTGGGATGAGGTGGCCGATGCCGATGTGGTGCTGCACGCGGGTGATT
>JAVXWV010000128.1:0-3179 GCA_032230775.1 Mycobacterium sp.
TCGACGGCGCCCGACACCTCCAGCAGCCGCGGATGACGCTCGGCATCGGTGATGACGACGGCCGCCCGCGACAGCCGCAGCGCGTGCGACAGGAAGTCGCCCTTGCTGGCGCCGTTGACCGCGGCGCTCACCGCGCCGATCCGCGCGGCGCCGAGCCAGAAGTACACCCATTCGGCGCATGTGCCGGTGAACAGTGCGACCGTCTCGCCGCGTTTGACCCCGAGTTCGGCAAGGACATTGGCGGCCGCGCATGAACGGTCGCGCATCTGCGCGAATGTCACACGGGTGCCTGCGATCGACATCATGACGCGGTCGCCGAATTGTTCGGCGCGTTGGTCGAGCACGGCCGGCACAGTCAAACCGCCGGCGGGCATCACACCCTCGCTGCCGCAGGATCAGGTTCACCGTCGTTGGTGTACCCGAAATCGTTTGATGATGGCTCGATGCCGGGATAGAAACGGTGTGCCCACCGGCGCAATGCGGCATAGTCGTGCGCCTCCTCGGGCGCCAGATTCGGCTTCTCCAGGTACTTCATGTTCTCCCAGGTGAAGAAGTCCTGTTTGATGACTTCCTGCTGCAGCTGCAGGAATTTCGCCGCGCGGCCGGTCGGCTTGTCGCCGGTGTCACCGGATTCGCGAATCGACGCCTGGGTGTAGAAGTAGTCGGTGTAGTCCTCGTCAACCGGGGTCTGGCCGGTCACCTGGACCGTCGCCACCAGGTCCGAAGGGAAGCGCACGACGCCGAGCCCAAGCGAGTAATTGTCATAGATGATCTTGGCCTCGACGGGACCGTTCGGCGTCAGCCATGTCTTCGCCCGCCCGCCGCCGAAATCGGCGTTGACCGTGGCGTGCAGGTGGTAACCGGCCACCTCGAACGATGCCGTGTTCGCGGGATTGGCCGCCTTGTGCACGTACTGCACGTGGTACGGGTCGGCGGCGTTCTCGATGATCATCTGCGCGTGCACCTTGACCCGGTTCACCATCCGGGTGTGCGGGTGAAGCGGGTAGTACTCGTCGGTTTCCAGTTCGGGCAGCACCGGCGGCTGCCAGTAGGGGGCGCGGCCGTGGCGTTCATGCCACACCAGGATGAAGCCATACCACTCCGCAACGGGGTAGGTCCTGATGCGGACGTTCTGCTTGCAGCCGATCTTGCTGTAGGGGATCAGCGCGTTGGTGCCGTCACCGTTCCAGTGCCAGCCGTGCCACGGGCAGACGATGTGTTCGCCTTCGACGGTGCCGCCGACCCCCATGTTGGCCCCGAGGTGCTGGCAGTAGGCGTCGAGCACGTTGATCTGCCCGGACGCGGTGCGGAAGATCACGAGCTCCTCGCCGAAGTAGTGGGCGCGCTTGACCTGGCCGGGAGCCAACTCGGAGGCGAATCCGACGATGAACCACCCGGTCGGGAAGCGGTATGTCGACAGGCTGATGCCGCTCGGCCCGAATTCGCGCTCTGACGGATCCGTGGTCGGCTCTGAAGTCTCATCCTTTTGAAATGACCCTGTCGTCATCGCTACTCCGTCCGCGCAACATTAGGGCAGGTCAGACCCTGTCCAAGGTCTATTGTTACTATTTTAAGCATTCTAGGTCAAGGTCAACGAATCGAGGACGGCGCATGCCCACCACGGCTCCAGTGGATCTGTCGGATTCCGCGTTGTGGCGGAACGGTTTTCCCGATGATCTCTTCGTCGAACTGCGCCGCGAACGGCCGATCTTCAAGCACGAGCTCACCGATGGCGTCGCGAAGACGGTCAAGCGCGACTTCTGGATGACGACCAAGCATCGGCACGCCCAACGAATTCACCGCGACACGGATGCGTTCACAGCCGTCGACGGCCCGCTTATCCAGCCGATTGGCGTGATGTCGTCATTCCCGACCATCATCCACATGGATCCGCCCGACCTGACCAAGCGACGCAGGGTCATGTCGCACGCGTTCACTCCGAAGGCAATCGCCAAGCTCGAGGAGGGCATTCGGAGGCGGGCATCGTCGTTGATCGATCGGCTACTCGCCGCAGAAGGCGGCGACTGGATAGAAGACGTCGCCGACGTGCTGCCCATGTCGGTCATCGGCGACATCATCGGCATCCCCGATGATGACCGACCCGAGATCTTCGACACGTTCGATCGCATCCTTTCGGCCAACTCGCCGGACTCGCAGTTGACCGAGCAGGATCAGCTCGGGCTCTTCGGAAAAATCTTCGCCTATGCGCTCGAGCTCACCGCGGAGAAGCGGCGCAATCCTTCCGACGACATCTGGAGCACGCTGACGTCGGCCGTCGTCACCGACGAGAACGGTGAGGAGTTGTCCATCCCCGCCAACGAATTGGAGATCTTCTTCTTCGTAATCGCCTTCGCAGGCAGTGACACGACCAAGAACGCGCTGGCGTCCGGACTGCAGGCGTTCGTCGCCAATCCCGGGGAGATCGAGCGTTACCGCGCCGACGGGTCGGTGCGCCCCAGCGCGGTCGAAGAGGTGCTGCGCTGGTCCACTCCCGTGGCCTTCTGGACGCGCAGCACGAAGGTCGACGTGGAGATGGATGGTGTCACGATCCCGAAGGGCGACCGGGTGGTGTCGATGTTGCGTTCGGCCAACCGCGACGAGGAGATCTTCGGCGACCCGTTCACATTCGACATCGGGCGCTCCGACAACCCGCACGTCAGCTTCGGTGGTGGCGGGCCGCACCATTGTCTCGGCGCGATGCTGGCCCGCGCCGAGATCCGTGCTGTGCTCGACGAGTTACTCTGCCGCGCCGACGACATCACGCTGGGCCTACCCAAGGTCGCCTACCCGACTCTGACGAACAACATGTCGATCTACGACGAGATGGCGATAACCCTGACGCCCCGGTGAAATGTCGCCGCCGCCGCGGCTCCGTGCTAAATGTCGCCGCCGCCGCGGCTCCGTGCTAAATGTGGCCGCCGCCGCGGCTCCGGGTTCGTCACAAACCCTTCGGTCTGGTCCCAATCACGCCTTCGGCGGTGAGCCGCGGCAGGTCGGCATCGGTGAGTCCACACAGCTCGGTCAAGACTTCGGCGTTGTGCTCCCCCAGTGTCGGCGGTGGCCGATGCAGCCAGCAGTTGGTGCCGTCCAGCGGGGCGAACGGCGGCGTCGGGTACAGGCCCTCTCCGGTGCGTGGATGTTCGAGGCGTTCGAAGAAGCCGCGATGGCGCAATTGCGGG
>JAVXWV010000174.1:0-2505 GCA_032230775.1 Mycobacterium sp.
CCGGCCATAACCTCAGGAACCGCGGCGGCGGTCGCGGCCTCTCCGACCATCTCGATACCGTCCATCTCGCGCAACGACGTCGCCAGTCCCAACCTGAAGATCGGGTGGTCGTCCACGACGATCACCCGTATGGACATCAGGCCACCGCCATCGGCAGGCACGCATGGACGCGAGTCCCGTGCGGCTCTATTGACGAGATGACGAGCGTGCCGCCCAGCTGCGTGGCCCGTTCGCGCATCGCGGCAAGGCCCACCCCCGCCGGGTGTGCCGCCGCGATGCCGACGCCGTCGTCACGCACATCGAGTTCGACGTGCTCGGCAACCACGAGCCAGACGCAGCACGAGCTCGCGCTCGCGTGGCGCACCACATTTGTCAACGCCTCGGTGGCGATGCGGTAGATCGCGATCTCGACCGCCGCCGGAAGAACCGGCTCCGCCTCGGGCAGATGGAGGCTGACGTCGATCACGTTGGCGAAGCTGCGGGCGAACTCCGCGAGCGCAGCCGACAGGCTCTGGTCGTCCAGAGCGGTCGGACGCAGATCCCGGACGATGCGCTTGACCTCACCTACCGACCGGTCGACCTCGCTGGCCAGCCGGTCCAGCAGCGCCACATCGTTCGGGTCGGCGTCGCCACGCCGCATCCGACGGCTTACGGTGTGCAGCGCCAGCGAGATCCCAGTCAGGTTCGAGCCGACTCCGTCGTGCAGGTCACGACGGAGCCGCCGGCGCTCCTCCTCCTGCGCGGTGACCACCGCGAGCCGGGATCGCCGTAAGTCGCCGGTGACGCGGACGAGGCCGACCGCAAGGGTCAGGTGCGGCACGACGTCGGAGAGGACCGTGCGATCACGCGCGCCCAATGTCGATCCGATGCATCCGACGACCAGGCGTCCGATGACCTGGTCGCCGCTGGCGAGCGGGAAGACCTCGTCGCCGTCGACGGATTCCCCGTGTTCGGCCACCCGGGCCCAACCGGAGGAGCTGAGCACCTCGATCGCCACATGATCCAGCCGGAGCACGGCGCCCACGGTGTCCGCAAGGGTCCTCAGCAGGTTGGTGTCGACGTCGGTACCGGTTGCGATCTGCTGGCTGACGAGTTGCCGGACGATCGCCAGCGGATCGTCGCGCTGGCCGTACACGAGATCGTCCACGAAATGCCGAAGTCGCGCCCGCGCGGGCTCGAGCACCACCGCCAGCCCGCCGGTCACGCCCACGAGTAGCCAGGCCGGGCCGTTCGCCCCGAGCACGGACCCGAACCCGGCGACCAGCAACGTGTAGAGGACGGTGATTCCGCTGACGAGGATCGCCCAGACGAGGAAGCGGTGCGAGACGGTGGCCAGTGCGCGGCTGTCATCGCGCACGTCGGCGACGAACGCTCCCACGGCGACAAGCGGCACAGTGGCCAGCAGGACGAGGGGCGCGGCAACGTGCGCGCCCGGCAGGTCCCCCACCCTGTCGAAGATCGCCGCCGCACTTCCCGCCGCCGCGGCCAGGGCACCGAGCGCCAGCCACCCGGTCAGTGGGTCGCCGCGGGCGTGATCTCTGGGCCAGCGCGTCAGGAAGGGAACGACCATCGCGAGGACGAAAAGGCCGAGGACCTCGACCGACCGCCCGCCACCCAGAACCGGCGCGGTCGACCTGTGCCACGCGTGCCACTCGTAGAGGACGGCCGATGCCGCCTGCGTAGTGCCGACGAAGACGAACGCGATGCCAAGCGGGTACCGGCCGCGGGTTAGGAGAGCGCCGCCGAGGGGCACGAAGCTGAAGCCCAGGGCAAGTTCGGTGACGAGCCACCAGTTGCGGCCCTCGGGTTCCAACCCGTCGTTGGCGAGTCGAATGGCCACGACGGCGACGGCAGCAGCCGCAGCGGCGCCGACTGCGCTCAGCACGATGAGCGGCACACGCGCCCTCACCGTCTTCGGTGTCACCGCCATCATGTTCCCCCTGAAGTGGCCCGACCGCACGGGTCAACGTCCCCAATTCGTGCCCAGGCCGGCACTGGGACGGCAGACCGGTGTGGCCGGGACGCCGGGCGGTGGAACCTCGCTGACGATCACCACATCAACCGAAGGAGCGCATGATGAAGATCAGCTACTCGGTCACCGCGGCAGTGTCGGCAGCCATGGTGCTCGGCGTGCTCTCGGGAGGCGCCGCGGCGGACCCGCGTGACACGCATGTGACCTTGGTGGGCCGCGCGGTTCTTCCCGTCCAGACGTACGCGGACGGTCCGCCCTCAGGGATATTCTTGCCGCCGGGCGTCGTCAACGGAATCAACTTCCCGCTGCCGGGGCAGCCCGTTCAGGGCTTCTCGTCAATGGTGGACGGTCGCACGCCGGGCGAGTACCTCGCGATGCCCGACAACGGCTATGGAGGCAAAGCGACCTCGAAGGATTTCCTGATCCGCGCCTACTACATCCGACCCGACTTCAAGACCGCCGCAGGCGGATCGGGCTCGGTCGAGGTGGAGGACCACATCTCGTTCCGAGACCCCAACGGGCTGATGGGGTTC
>JAVXWV010000196.1:0-3123 GCA_032230775.1 Mycobacterium sp.
TGCCGAGTCGCTCGAAGTGCGGCCGGGTGTCCTCCAGGGTGGACCACACCACATGCCGCAGGCCCGCGTCCTTCGCGGCCCTCGCCGCCGCGGCGGCCTGGGCGAGTTCCATCTCGGCGCGTGTCCGCGCCTTGTCCTGCTCCGGCGTGCGCTGCGCCCAGACGGTCGTGTCCACAAAGGCGCCGTACGCGCCGTCGTATGCCTTGCGAACGCTGGGCTCGTCGTCCAGGTCGGCTTCGACCACCTCAACCCCATGCGACGCGAACTCACGCGCCTTGCCCGAGTCGGCATCCCTGGTCAAGGCCCGCGCGGTGAACCGACCCTGCGGGTCGGCCAGGATCGCCCGCACCAGGCCGCCGCCCTGCGAGCCGGTCGCGCCCACTACCGCAATGATCTTCTTGTCGGTCATCCTCTACTCCTATGGGTCGAATACTTCCCCTTGTGGCCACGTTGACACCGCAAGCACGACCGCGCGTTCCCCTGTCGTGGGTACCCACCGCAGGGGAGGGCACGGTCTTGGTGACTGCCGGGAAGATGGGGTCATGAGCGAGCAGAGGAACACGGCGCAGGAACTCGGAGACTTCCTCCGGACCCGGCGTGCGGCGCTGACCCCCGCGGAATGCGGCGTGCCGACCTACGGCTCCCCGCGTCGGGTACCGGGATTGCGGCGCGAAGAGGTCGCGCAGCTGGCGGGTGTCAGCGTCAACTACTACACCCGCATCGAGCAGGGCGAGAGTCATCAGATGTCGGACTCGGTGATGGAGTCGATCGCCAACGCGCTCCAACTCGACACCGACGAGCGGTCTCATCTGCTGCGCCTGGCCCGGCCCGCCCCGGTGGTGCGGCGCACCACGGGCCTGGAATGGGTCCGGGACTCGGTGCTGGCACTGGCCCAGAGCAGCGCCGACCAGGCGGCGATCATCGTCGGCCGCCGCATGGACCTGCTCGGCGGCAACCGGCTCGGGTTCGCGCTGCTGGGCCTCCGGCCGGATCAGCGGCCGAACCTGGTGAAGATGATGTTCCTTGACCCCGCGATGCGCGACCTGCTAGTGGACTGGAACAACCAAGCGCGCAACGTCGCGTCCTACCTTCGCATGGCGTCGAGCGACCAACCCGACGACCTGCGGCTGGCCGAGCTGATCGGTGAGCTGAGCATCAAAAGCGCGGAATTCGCGCGGATCTGGGCCGCGCACCCGGTCAGCGAGTGCGTGCACGGAGTCCGCGAATACCACCACCCAGTCGTCGGGCCCCTGACACTGAACGAAGAGAGCCTGCGCCTGCCCGACGACCCGGGCCAGCGGCTCATCTTCAGCGCTGCCACCGCGGGGACGAGCTCAGCCGAGCGCCTCCGGCTGCTCGACTCTCTCATCTCGTAGTTCTCCGCTGCCGAAGCGAAACTCAGAAGATACCGATCGGGGCGCTCCACTTGCAGCGACCATTCGTCGATGTCGGGCAGGAACCCGCGGGTGTCGGCGAAGGCGGCCATGACGCGTGACCTGACAGTGGAAGCGGTCGGGGACCCGGTCAACTGGTGCAGCACGCGCCCCGGACGCCAACTGGGCCCGACCGAGGACCTCACCCGGTACGACAGACTCACCGCGAAAGTCCAAGTCATGTCGACCCTGCACTCACTGGTCACCACAGAGATCGCACGCGCACGCGGGTTCTTCCGGTATCCCTGGTGACGGATACGCTTCCGCTCGCCGGCAGACGAAGACGTCCCGACGGTCTCGTTGGGCGCGCGCCGAGGTTAAACGTGTGTCGGTAAGGGATCCTTACAGCACAAGATCAAAGACGAAGTCCCCCGGGGGCCGGTCGAGTTCGACCGTGCCCGCAACGCTGCACGAACTCCGCTACGCACGGACCAGGGTGCATAACCATGCAGTTCCTCTGCGCGTCGCGACATCCGGTAATGCCGCTGACCGTGCGTGGGGTGCTGGCGCAGGTCATGCCCGAACGGCCCGTATGGGGATCCGCCAGCGAGACACGCAGGCCCTCAGGTGGGCTGGTCCAGATCTTCGGCAAGCAGGTCCATGAGAAGCCATTACCGCTGACCGGTACTCCGGGGCTGAGGATGGCCACCAAGCATGATGGCCGCTGGCCGTGATGCCGGATGCGGACGGCGAGCGCCACGCTAGTGCCCCGGCCGGCCAACATTGGCGGCAACGTTGGCGCGGTGACTTGATGGAGAACATGCGAGGATGTCCGCCTACGATGTGATCGTTGCCGGTGGTGGCGCGGCCGGGGTGGGAGCTGCGGTGGGTGCCGCTGGGGCGGGTGCGCACACTCTGCTGATTGAGCGGGGATCATTTCTCGGTGGGGCCGCCACCCTGCGCAGCGTCACGACGTACTGCGGGCTTTACCTGTCCGGCGGCGAGGAAACGGAAGCCCCGGCTCAGGTCGTGTTCGGGGTCGCTGAGCAGGTGCTGGTGCGGCTGCGTCGCCTGGTCGCGGTGACGCCGCCGCACGCCGCTCATGCGGTGTATGTGGTCTTTGATCCCGAAGCCTTGAAGATCACCCTCGATGGCGTGGTTGCCGACGCGGGGGTGGAGGTGATGTTCGAAACCGACCTCATCGACGCGACGCGGCGCGATGGGAACATTGAGAGCGTCACGGTGAGCACGTTCGGTGAAACCCGCTCATGTGAAGCACCCAGCTTCGTCGACGCCACCGGGGACGCGATCCTGGCCCTGCACGGCGGCGCGGCCACGCGGTACGGGACCGATGGCCGGGCGCAGACGGGGACACTCGGGGTCCGCTACGCGGGAATCCCGGAGTCGGTCGACAGCGCAGCGATCCATCAGGCAATCACCGCGGCGCAGGCCCTCGGGATCGGGCCGCTGACCTCGCACACCGGGCTGGTGGTCCGGCTGCCCGGCTCCGGCGACATGGTCGCCTACCTCGCCGACGAGGACCTCGACGTGCGAGACGCCAAGTCGCTGTCCGAAGCGCAACGCCACGCCCGCGCCCAGGCCTGGGCCTACCTCAAGGTGTTGCGCTCCCTGCCCGGCGCCGAGAACGCCCGGATCGTCACCACCGGGCCGCAACTAGGTGTGCGCGAATCGCGGCACGTCCTGACCCGCACGGAACTTTCCGACGACTTTGTGCTCTCGGGAACCCACG
>JAVXWV010000243.1:0-5103 GCA_032230775.1 Mycobacterium sp.
CAATCTCGGCGCGATCGTGCACCAGGGAGTCGGCTACGAAACCATCGACGTCGACGCGGCGCGCCGACTCGGCATCGGGGTGAGCAATACCCCCGACGTGATCAACGACACCGTTGCCGACACAGCCGTTGGTTTGATGCTGGCGACGATGCGCGGACTGTGTATGGCAGACAGCTTTGTCCTCTCCGGCCGGTGGCATCTCGGCGGCGGTTATCCGCTGGGCAGAGACCTAAGCGGTTCACGGGTCGGCATTCTCGGCCTTGGCCGCATCGGATTGGCCATCGCGCAGCGACTTATCAGCTTTGATTGCGCCATCGCCTATCACAATCGCCGCCAAGTACTCGGCACCCCGTTCCGCTACGCCGCCTCGCCGGTCCAGCTGGCTGAGTCGGTGGACGTGCTGGTTGTTGCGACCGTTGGCGGGCCAGGAACCAAACACCTTGTCAATCGGGCGGTCTTGGAGGCTCTCGGACCGTACGGCTATGTCATCAACATCGCCCGCGGCAGCGTCGTTGATCAGGACGCTCTGGTGGAACTGCTTGGTGCGCGGCGGTTGGCGGGCGCCGGTCTGGATGTTTTCACCGACGAGCCTTATGTACCAGCGGAATTGTGCGCGATGGACAATGTCGTGCTACTACCGCACATCGGCGGTGGGACAGTCCGAAGCCTTTCGATGATGAGGGAGCTGGTGCTGCGGAATGTCGACCAGTACCTCAGCCACGGGACGCTGACGACGCCCGTCGTACCAGTGAACAGACGCGTGCATAACGGGATTCACAAGCGTTCCGGTTTTCGGGGTGTGAGGCCGCTCAATGGTGAGCAAGTACAACAGAAACCGAGAGGAGGTGGCGGTCATGGCCGCTCCGACCGAGACGCTGGGTCGTGACGCGAACCCGTACGAACCCCCGGCGATCAGTGGACTTTTCGATCTTCTCGATCGACATGCGCATGATCGACCGGACGCCCGGGCATTGGTGATCAGAAGCGATCGGGTCCCCACCTCCTATGGCGAACTCGCCGCAATGGTCGACGACGTGGCCAACCGCCTGCAGAGCTCGGGGCTGCGCCGAGGGGACGCGGTGGGCATTGTCTGCGCGAACAATGCCGACTTCGTCGCCGCACTTCTCGGGGCGGCGCGTGCCGGGTTGATAGTGGCTCCGCTGGACCCCACACTGCCCCATGCCGAGATGTCCGATCGGCTAGAGAGATTGGGAGCACACGCGATCCTCGTCGGCGAAATGGCAGCCGATGTTTCGCCCCTGGCGTCGCTCGGCATCCCGATATTGCACCTTCGAGCACACATAGCGTCTGGCAGCATCCCGACTGTCACGTTCGACACCCCCGCGGGTGTGGCTGGGCGCGTCCCGGACGCCAGATACGAGCTCTCCGACCGCGACGCAATCGTCCTGTTCACCTCGGGCACCACACAGCAAGCCAAAATGGTGCCCCTTACTCACGCCAATGTTGCTGCATCAGTACAGGGCATCTGCCGGACCTACGAGCTCGGATCGGACGACGCGACGGTCGCGGTCATGCCGCTGTTCCACGGGCACGGGCTGCTCTCGGTGCTGCTGGCGTCCCTAGCCAGCGGCGGATGCGTGCTGCTGCCGGCAGGTGGCCGGTTCTCGGCACAGACGTTCTGGGACGACATGCGTGCCGCGGCCGCCACCTGGTTCACCGCGGTTCCGACCATCCACCAGATCCTTTTACAGCGATCGACTCGCGACTACCCCGGCCCAAATGCGGTCCCCTTGAGGTTCGTGCGCAGCTGTAGCGCCCCGCTCAACGGTGCGACGGCGCTGGCGATGGAGCGCACGTTCGGTGCGCCCGTGTTGTCTGCCTACGGGATGACCGAAACTGCGCACCAGGCGACCAGCCAGCCACTGCCGCAACGCGGGCCCGTGAAACTCGGATCGGTCGGCCGCCCGACTGGGGTGCACGTGCGGATCATCGACCCCGACGGGCGAACATGCTCAACCGGCACCGCGGGCGAGGTGTGGGTGAACGGTCCCACCGTCGCCCGCGGCTATCTCGCGAACCCAGCCGATACCGCGCTCAACTTCGTCGACGGGTGGTTTCGCACTGGTGATCTGGGCGCACTGGACGAAGACGGACATCTATTTCTCACCGGGCGCATCAAGAACATCATCAACCGCGGTGGCGAGAAGATCTCGCCCGAGCATGTCGAGGCTATCCTCGCGGAGTGTCGTGGTGTTACTGAGGCGGCCGTGTTCGCGATCCCCGACGCGACGTACGGAGAACGTGTCGGCGCGGCAGTGGTGGTAGCCGAGGGCGAGGACGTCGCGGCCGAGGAGATCCTGCAGGACAGCCGTAACCGGCTCGCGCCCTTCGAAGTACCCGAGCGGCTCACGGTCGTCGCCGCCCTTCCCCACACTGCCAAGGGCGCGCTCGACCGACGCGCAGTGGAGGAGCAGTACGCGTTCGACGCCGAGAGCGCGGGCTGCCAGACGTGACAGCTTCCGCTGCGACTGCTCACCCCGAGCAAGTTGGTCGTTCGCGTCATGTTTGCGCGTCAGCGAACAAGCGCCGTCACCGCTGACCGCAATCAATGGCCCCTGCTAGCTGCAAACTTCCTCGATCCATGCTGTGCCGATCGTCCTGTCGGTGCACCATGGGTCATAGGTCGCCCGCCACGTTCGCAATAACACAAGCTCCGGGCCGGTCAGAAGGTGGTGACTCGCGTGCGCGTGGTGGTGGCCGACGACGATTTGTTGCTTCGGGAGGGATTGGCCAGCCTGCTGGACCGCTCGGGATTCGAAGTGGTCGGGCAGGCCGGCGACGGTGTGCAGTTGCTCGCGATGGTCCGCGATACCAAGCCCGACTTGGTGGTGGCCGATATCCGAATGCCGCCCACCCACACGACCGAGGGGCTCGATGCGGCGCGGGTTATCCGCGAGGAATTCCCTGATATCGCCATCATGGTGCTATCGGCGCACGTGGATGTCGAGCACGCGATGGAATTGTTGGCCAGCGGGCGCAGCATCGGTTACTTGCTCAAGAATCGGGTTACGGACGTGGCGGATTTCGTGGACACGCTGGAGCGCGTCGCCAACGGAGCCTCGGTGGTCGATCCCGCGTTGGTGTCGGAGTTGGTTTCGGCGCGGCGGCGCGATGATCCGTTGGCGGCCCTTAGTGCACGGGAGCGCGAGGTGTTGGCGCAGATGGCCGAGGGGCGTTCCAATGCCGGTATCGCCCAACGGCTTTGGGTGACCGGAGGCACCGTGGAAAAGCACGTGCGCAGCATCTTGACCAAACTGGACCTGGCGGAGACCGGCGACGATCACCGCCGGGTGCTAGCGGTGATCACCTTCCTCGAGTCGCACTGACCCGCCGAGAAGATCGTGGATGGCGCCGCACGTAAGGGCGGACTTGGACAGGAACCCGACGGCCGGACTGGTCTCAATCAATTCCACGAAGTCCTGCGCTGCGTGAGTGGAGATCAGGATCACCGGCGACGGCGACGACCCACCCGACTGGTCGAGTAGCTCGGCGACTTCGAAGCCACTCTCACCCCCGAGGTTGATGTCCACCAACGTGACGTCGGGCCGCAACTCCTCGAAAAGCCGAAGCGCGTCGGTACTCGTCGACGCCACGCCGACGACCGTAATGCCCTCGCATTCCAGCCATCCGCGCGCGGCATCGACGAAATCCGCGCTGTCATCAACGATTAGACAGCGCATCGGATCCCTCGCAGCGGCATTAGCTCAGCGTCGCAGTGTCGAGATCGGTGCGCATTCCTACTAGCTGCAAATAATGCGCACAACGTACAGCAGTTGCAGATGACCGGTAGGTGCAGATGCCCGCTACCAGGACCCACCGATTGGTATCAGCGTTAACGACACAGCACGGCGGGCCAGGCAATCCTAGAAAGCAACAACGCAGACGCAGGCCTGCCGATGCTCGATGAGATTGGAACAGCATGAAAACCACCACATTAGGTCGTAGCGGCCTGGAAGTCTCGCGCATCGCCTTCGGCACTTGGCAACTCGGCGGCGACTGGGGCCAGTTCGACGAGGATGCGGCCGTCGCCGCCATCCGTCGAGCTCGCGAGCTGGGCGTCAACTTCTTTGACACCGCCCAGGCCTACGGCTTCGGGGCTTCCGAGGCCATTCTCGGTAAGGCGTTGCGTGACGAACTCAGCCGCGACCGAGACGAGCTCGTGATTGCCACCAAAGGCGGTCTGCGCCAGACTGATTCCGGCCTGGTCCGCGATGCAAGCCCGGAGTGGCTACGCAGAGGAGTGGACGCGAGCCTCACCGCGCTGGGTATCGAACACATCGACCTGTACCAGGTTCACTGGCCCGACCGCGCCGTGCCCGCCGCAGAGACGGCGGGCGCCCTCGGTGACCTGATCGCCGAAGGAAAGATCGGCCACGTCGGCGTGTCCAATTTCAACTCCTCCCAGATGGCCGAATTCTCCGCGACCCTGCCGGTTGAGACGTTGCAACCGCCCTATCACCTGTTCCGCCGTGAGATCGAGGACGAGGTCTTGCCGTACTGCCTCGACAACAACATCGGCGTGCTGGTGTACGGGCCGTTGGCACACGGGCTGCTGACCGGGACGCTAACCGTGCACACCGCTTTCGAGGACGGCGACTGGCGCGGCACGAGCAAGGTCTTCAGGGGCGACACGTTCCGCCGCAACCTCGCCACGGTGCGTGCGTTGGAGAAGTTTGCCGCCAACCGCGGCATTACTGTCAGCCAGTTGGCCATCGCGTGGACGCTGGCGAACCCAGCCGTGCACGTCGCGATCGTCGGTGCTCGGCAGGTCAGTCATATCGAAGACAGCCTCCGCGCGGTTGACATTTCTCTCACCGACTCAGATCTCGACGAGATTGAAACGATCATGGACGAGGCCACCCCGGTTGCTGGACCGTCGCCAGAGGGCATGCCATGACCGCGCCGTTGGTGACCGTTGCCGTACTTGGCACCGGAACAATGGGCGCTCCGATCGCCCGCAACCTGCTCCATGCCGGCTTCCCCGGTCGGGTGTGGAACCGCACCGTAGCGAAGGCTGCGGCAGTCGGTGTCGATGCACGCCGAGCGTCCACCCCTGGGGAAGCCGCCGTCGGCACCGACGTG
>JAVXWV010000285.1:0-5757 GCA_032230775.1 Mycobacterium sp.
CGGGCCGGGCGGTGAATGGCTGGATCTGGATCGCCAAGGGCGAGTGGGGCTTCGCAGGGTACGTCGTACGCGACGGAGTGACCTATCCGATTCGCCACATCGACCAGCAAGCCGAATACGGTGAACACATGCGCCAGCGTCGGCTGAGGGCGACCCTGACCGACATCACCGGCACGCAAACCGAGCTGGAGCTCGATGTCTTCGGGGTAATCGAATTGCCGACGCACGACAGATTGCAGACGGTGATCCGCGAGGGCGCCTCCCGGGCCGTGATCGACGGTGAACAAGGTGCCGGGCAGTTCGAAACACATTGGCAGGGTGGCTATCTGGACTACCTGTCGCGACAGGTCAGATGATGTGGTTCTGGTCTGGTGACCAGCTCGAACGGCTGGGCGCATTCCTGGCCGAGCATGGCCTGTGCGGCCCGACGGTGACAGCAGATGCAATTGGTGACGGCCATTCCAACCTGACCTTCTTGGTGTCGGACGGTGGTTCGCGAGTGGTGGTGCGCCGACCACCACCGCCGCCGCTGCCTCCGGGTGCCCATGACGTGCTACGGGAGGCGAGGCTGCTGGCCGCCCTCGCCTCGACTGATGTCCCCACTCCCCGGGTGTTGGCCACGGCGGCCGCGGGCGAGCTTCTCGATGTTCCACTTTTCGTGATGGACTTCGTCGATGGGACCGTCATCACCGAATCGACGCCTGCGCCTGGGGAAAACGAACGGCTGCGCCGTCGCATCGGCGAATCACTGGTCGACACACTTGCCGCTTTGCACGCCGTGGCGTGGCGTGAGGTGGGGCTCGGCGACTTCGGCAAGCCAGACGGGTTCAACGCCCGGCAGTTGTGGCGGATGCGGTCGCTGGTCGCGGTTGACGGGACTGTGCCAAAGTCATTCGCTCCGCTGGACGACTGGCTGCACGCACACCTGCCGTCCGAATCTGCTACCGCGATCGTTCACAACGACTTTCGCATCGGCAACATGATCGTCGACATCGAAGCAGGATGCGTCGCCGCGGTGCTGGACTGGGAGCTCGCCACCATCGGCGACCCGCTCGCCGACCTGGGGTACCTTCTCGCGTCGTGGCCGATGCAGGGCGAACCGGTCGTCCCGACCGCAGCGATGGGCACCGCGGTGCTCGAGGCGGGTTATCCGAGCCGTGCGGCGCTGCTCGCCCGTTATGCAGACCGCACCGGGGCCGACCTGTCCGGGTTGAACTGGTATGCGGCGCTGGCGATGTACAAGCTCGCCGCGCTCTATGAATACAGTCGCAGGCGATTTGAGGATGGTGTCGGCGACCCGTATTACGCCGACCCGGCGTTGGTCACGTCTTTCCTGGACGCGGGCGAACGGCTGGCGCTCGTCTGAGTGGCGCCGAGATCGACGTTTTGCACGATTCTTCTCGAACTTTCTCGCACAACTCACGTTTGGGCGAAATCAGACCGACCGCGCGGCTTTGGCGGCGGCGGAGGCTGCCTTGCTGCGCTCCTTGGCATCGGTCCAGTCTTGGTCTGTCATCGCGGTGAGGCCGGCGAAGGTATTCGGTCCGGCCAGCCGCTGGCCACCGTCCATGGCGATGGTCTCACCGGTCAGGTAGTCGCAAGCGTCGGAGAACGCGAAGATGGTCAGGTTCGCCAGCTCGTCGATGGTCCCTGCGCGTCCGAGCGGAATCTGGTCCTCCTGGGTGGCCCCCACGGAACTCTTGTCGGTCGGATTGAGCATTTCCCATGCGTACTCGGTCGGAATGGGCCCGGGTGCAAGCGCATTCACCCTGATGCCGTAGCGCCCCCACTCCACCGCCAGCGACATCGTCATCGCGTGTACCGCAGCCTTGGCCATGGCCGACGGAACCACGAATGCCGACCCGCTCCACACCCATGTGGTGAGGTTTGAGAGCACCGCGCCGGGCAGGCCCGCGGCGATCCACCGCTTGCCGACGGCGACCGTGGTGTTGAAGGACCCGGTCATCACCGTGGACGTCACCGCTTCGAAGGCCCGCTGGCTGAGGCTGGCGGTCGGGGCAATGAAGTTCGCGGCGGCGTTGTTGAGCAGGCCGGTGAGCGGCCCGTGCCGCTGCCAGATCTCTGCCACGGCAGCGTCGACGGCCGAAGAATCCCGTACGTCGACGGCCTGGTAGTACACCGCGCCGACCCGGCCGCCGGAAGCCTCTTCGGCGGCCTCGGCGAGCACCGCTTCGCGACGCCCCCACAGGTGCACTTCGGCCCCATACTTGACCAGCCGGGCGGCCACCCCACGGCCGAGGCCGGTTCCGCCGCCGGTGATCAGGATCCGCTTTTCCGACAACAGATCAGGCGCGAAGATGTCGCGCTTCGTTGCGCTCATGACCGTTTCCTCTCGTCGATCTACAGACCGAAACTCTTTCCGATGATCTCGCGCTGAATCGCGTTGGCGCCGCCGTAGATCGGAGGTGCCAACGCCTTGCGCACCTGCATCTCCATGCCGTACTCGACGGTGTAGCCGGCACCACCCATCAGCTGCATTCCCTCCAAGGCCACCGCCTTGGCCACCTCGGTGCACTTGAGCTTGGCCATCGATCCTTCCCTGGCCAGCCGGTCCTCCAGTCCGGCGTCGATCTGTTCTGCCACGTGGTACACGAAGGCGCGGCAGTGTTCGATCTCGGTGGCGAGATCGGCAATGCTGTGCCGTACCGCCTGGAAGGCACCGATCGGCTTGCCGAACTGTTCGCGGGTGCGCACCTCAGCGCTGGTGTCTGCCAGCGAGCGGCGAGCCGCACCGAGCGACATCGCAGCGATGATGAGCCGTTCGACGTTGAGCCCACGCATCAGACGGTGCCAGGCGTCGCCGATCCCGCCGATTACATTCGCCACCGGAACCGAGACGTCGGTAAAGAACACGTCGTTGACGGTATGACCGTCCATCGTCTGGATCGGCCGGATGTCCAGGCCGGGCGAGTCCGTCGGCAGATAGAGCAGCGTCAGCCCGTGGTGCTTGCCGGCGTCGGAGTCCGTGCGGGTAAGCACCAAAAGGTGGTCGGCGAGGTGCGCAGCGGTGATCCAGGTCTTCTGACCGTTGACGACGAACCGGTCGCCGTCACGCACGGCTTTGGTAGTCACACCGCTCAAGTCCGATCCCGCGCCTGGCTCGGAAAGGGCGATCGCCTCGAAGTGCCCGCTGCACAGGTTGCCGAGTATTTCTTTCTTCTGCTGCTCGTCGCCGTGGCGCAGGTAGGTCTGGGCGGCGGTCAGGCCTGTGCCGTAGGCGTGGATCGGGGCCAGACCCCGCGCGGTCTCCTCGAGGAAGATGCACTCTTCGACCATCCCCGCGCCGCCACCGCCGTATTCGATGGGTAGCGATACCCCGAGCCAGCCAAGTTCTGCGAACTGTCGCAGGATCTGCGGGCTGTTCGACAGTCGGCCTCCGTCGGTGAGCGCTTCACGCTGTTGTGCCGTTGCGCAGTGTTTCGCACAGAACGCCTCGATCGCGGCGGCGAATTCCAACTGATCGGTGGTGAACATCTCGGCGCCGTGCCTCTCATCGTCGAACGACAGGACCCATTCGGTCTGACCATATCAAATGTTTGACATTTAGGCACTGTCGGAGCAAGCTTGTGGTGCCCGTCACACTGAAGGAGAAGTGATGCTGGCAGAACGCACGGCCCGTGCTGCCGAGGACATCGAGCGCGCCCGCGAGATCGTCAGTCTGACCCGACAGGTTCTCGACGGCCATGAAGTCTGCCCCAGCTTCGGCGACGACGATCTCCAAGCCGCCGATGCTGCGCTGTCCGCGGCCCGGCGGGCGCTGTGCGAGCACGTCGAAGGTTCCCTTGTCGCGCCGCACGACGGATGTCACGGCGAGATCGCCACGTTGCTGCTGCGCTCAGAACTGGCGCAAGTGTCGTTGAAGGACACCATCCTGGCCCGGCACACCGAGATGGTGCTCGGCGCGCAAGAAGCACTCGGCGGCCTGCGGGGCGTCCCGACCGTGGCATCGTTGGCCGAGCGCGCGCCCGCCGCTGCGCACCGGATGGGATTCAGCCGGATCCTGTTCTCGCGGATCCGCGATGGCACCTGGGTCGCCTGCTCGGCGTGGGCGGGTGAGGACGAGGAGTTCGCCGAGACGATGGTGGCCGTCGGCATGGCCAGTCCACGACGCCTCAGTGGTCCCCTTCTGGAAAGTGAGATGGTGCGGCGTGGAGTAGCGATCCTCGTGCGCGACCCACAGTCCAACCCACGCGTTCACCCCGAATTGGCGGCGGTGACCAACACCGCCGCATACGTCGCGGCACCCGTGTTGACATGGGGCAGACCCATCGGACTGTTGCACGCCGACCGCAGCGCCGAACGACCCGGTGTCTACGAGGTCGACCGTGATGTCCTCGCAATGTTCGCCGAAGGGCTCGGTGTCGCGTTCGAGCGCAACCTCATGATGGACCGGCTCCAAGCCATGCGCCGAGCCGCCGACGAACACCTGCGCGCGGCGACGGCGTTGGCCGACGACTTCACCCTCAACGTCATGGAACGCGCCGGCCCCGCCTCCACGCATTTGGAGCAGCTGCTGCAGACACCGGAATCGCTGCAGCGCGCGACACACAGCGGCGGGCACCTGCCCGACCTGACCGCCCGAGAAATCGACGTGTTGCGCGCGATCGCCGCCGGTCAGACCAATGCGCAGATCGCGCTGAGTCTTTTCGTGGCGGAGGGCACCGTGAAATCACATGTCAAACACATCCTGCGAAAGCTGGGCGCGGCCAACCGGACCGAGGCGGTCGCCAGGTACCACCGGCAGCGCCAATGACCCGGGACGCATGGTGAACTCGTCTCCCGTCAGGGGGCCGAAATACCTCGTGATGGGGACGCGAGTCCAGTGATCTGCCGCATACCGTGACTGCGTGCCACCAGTCGATCACGAACTGAACCTCGCCACTCAGGCGGTACTGACGTACGGCAGCTGGGCACTGACCGCCGTGGCCCTCGCGATCGCGATATGGATGGGGATGCGCGAGCGGACGCCGTTCTATGCGCTTTTGGTGTTGGCGGCCTTGGTCGGTGCATTCGCGGAGCCGCTCTACGACGTGGGAATGATGCTCTACTTCTACTCCACAGAGGGCATGTTCACGCATTTCACCGCGTTCGACATCCCGCAACCGATCTGGACGCACAGCGGGTATGTGGTGCTCTACGCCGCCCCGGCGATCTATATCACCTACCAGATCGCCCGCGGGACGATGACCCGCAACAAGCTGTACGTCTGGACCGGCATCACGCTGCTGGAATCGGCCGCGTTCGAGATGATCGGAATCAACGGCGGCCTCTACAGTTACTGGGGGCCACATGTGTTCCGGATCTTCCAGTACCCGTTGGTGATTGGTGTGCTCGAAGCCGCTCAGGTGATCTGCTTCGCGGTCGCCGCATCGCAGCTGCGTGCCCGCTGCACCGGTCAGTGGCAGCTGCTGGGCCTGTTCGCGCTGTTTCCGTGCACGTTCTTCGGGGCCAACTTCGGCGCAGGCTGGCCCACAGTCATCGCTATCCATCTTGAGCACGCCTCGACGGCATTGGTCGTGGCTGCAACGGTAGTGAGCATCGGACTTGCGGTAGTACTCGTCCGGGCCGCCGCCTCGTTCCTGCCCCTGCGAACAGCCGCAAACGGCGAGGATCGTGAGATCAAATACACCCCGGCCAGGCTCTAGGGAATCAATCAATGTCCGAATCCACATCCACCAATATTCGCCACGCCTTCTTCATCCTCGCCGGCGCCGTGGCGCTGGTTTTGACCTGGCC
>JAVXWV010000299.1:0-3444 GCA_032230775.1 Mycobacterium sp.
GAAGCGTCACTAGGCGGCAGCTCCCTGGTGATTGGTGAGCCCGAGCGCTGGGTTGATTGGTGCCGCACCGTAATGTCCCGCCATCCGGCCACTTATGTTCACGCCCAAGCATGCCTAGCGATAGCACTGAAATTCACTGGCCCCGAAGAGGAGGCACTGGCGGCCGCAGACGAGCTCATTGCCGCCGCGGACGCGACGGAAAGCCCGAACCTGGCCGCTTATGCGCTTTTCGCGTACGGCTTCGCCTATCGCGACGCAGATCCCGCCCACGCATATGAAATTCTCCGCAGGGGCTTGACCATCGCGCAGGATAGCGGGTCCCGAATGACCGAGTCGAGCCTTGCCGGAGTGCTGTCAGTACTGGCAACCAACCACGGTGAGCCCAACGACGCGCTTGATCATTTGATCCTGTCGATCCGGTACTACTACGACTCGGGCAGCGTGTATCTGCTGCCGACCTCGCTAGCTGTCCTTGCGGTGTTGTTCGACCGACTCGGACATTACGAAGCCGCCGCCATCACAAGCGGATTTACCAATTCCTATGCGTCCGCTGCTATCCCTGAGCTGAACGACGCCAATGCCCATCTGCGTGAGGTGCTCGGCGATGAGCGCTACGAATCCTTCGCCCGCAAAGGCGAGCACATGACGACCGCTGCAAGGGTTGCGTACGCGTTCGAGCAGATCGACCGGGTCCGCGCCCGCCTCTGACCTGAGGGTGATTGTTAGTTCTCGACGGCGAATATTCGCCATTCGTCGGGCACACCCTTGAGCACTTGAGATCCACGGTCGGCGAACGTGATACCTGAGCCGGCCACCAGGTCCTTGACGGTGGACGACACGAGAACCTCGCCCGGTCCGGCGAGCGCCGACACGCGTGCCCCGATGTGGACGGCGATACCACCGATGTCGTCACCGCGAAGCTCAATCTCACCGGTATGAAGTCCCGCCCGCACTTCGACGCCCAGCGAACGTACTGCCTTGCAGATCGCTTGTGCGCAACGCACTCCACGCGCCGGACCGTCGAAGGTAGCGAGCATGCCGTCGCCCGTCGGATTGATTTTGCGACCACGATGACGCTCGACCTCGCGGGCGATCAAGGCATCATGGCGGTCCAACGTCCGCGTCCACGCGTCGTCGCCGAGTGCGGCGGCGCGCACTGTCGATGACACGATGTCGGTGAAAAGCACGGTCGCCAGTGCACGATCCGGCACAGGCGCGGGACGAACGCCGGTGAGGAACTCCTCAATCTCGTCCAGGATCGCATCTTGGTCCCCGAGGTACGGAAAGTATTCATCGCCAGGCAGTTCAACGACTTTGGCGCCGGGAATGTGGGAACCGAGATACCGACTTCCTGCGGCGTGCCCCATGTCAGCGGTCCGATATACGACGAGTGTCGGTACGCGGACGGCGGACAACAGGTGGCGCACGTCCATCCCGCGGATCATCTGCTGGAGCGCGACAGCGGCGCCCGGGCTTGCCGATAGGCGCTCCCATCGACCGTGTGTCCTGCGCCAGGCGGGATCATCGGCCCGGCCGGGTGTGAGGGCCCAGAGGGGCAACCCTCCCTCTTGCCCTCGGCCCCAGTGCTCCTCGAGGTGTGCCAGCCCCGCATCCCAAACGTCTTCGGGGATGCCTTCGAGGTAGTCCGGCGCCCACGTCATGCGGGGATAGGCCCCGTACAGGACGAGTGCCGACACGCGATCGGGGTACGTCGTCGCGAACAGGATCGACAGGGCTCCGCCTTCCGAGCCACCGTAAACGGCGGCTCGCTGCGAGCCGGCAGCGTCCATCACGGCGCGCAGATCATCCATTCGTTCCTCGAGCGTCGCCACGGCAACTCGATCGGACAGCCCGGTGCCACGCTTGTCGAACATGATCAGACGGGAGAACGACGCGAGACGCTCGAAGTATCTGCGCTCGGTGGGATCCTCCCACTGCAGCTCGAGGTTCGAGACGAACGGTGGAACGTGAACGAGGTCGAACGGTCCATCGCCGACAACTTGGTAGGCGATGTTCACGTCCCCCGACTTCGCGTACCGCGTTTCGGGAACCTCGATCACGTATGCAGTTTAGGTCGCTACTGGGAGACGACTGGCCACAACTGACGTCGTCGGTGCAAGAGGTACGAGCGTGCGCAAAGTGCGCGCGATTTGCGGCGTGTCGGCGTACAGACACGCACGCTCGCGGCAGTCGGCAGAACTAGTCGGCTTCGGCGAGGCGGTGCTTCAGCGCGTCGAACTCGTCCTTGATGCCGGTCGGCAGCTTCTCACCGACGAACTCGAACCACTCCTCGATCAGCGGCACCTCTGCGCGCCACTCGGCGGCGTTGACGGCGAGTGCCTCGTCGACGTCTGCGGCGTCGACATCGAGGCCCTCGAGGTCCATGTCCGCGGCGGTCGGCACGATGCCGATCGGCGTGGTCTTGCCGTCGACCTTGTGCTCGATGCGCTCGATGGCCCACTTGAGCACGCGGCTGTTCTCGCCGAAGCCCGGCCATAGGAAGCGGCCGTCGGCGCCGCGGCGGAACCAGTTGACGAAGAACACCTTCGGCATCTTGGACTCGTCGGCGTTCTTGCCGATGTTGATCCAGTGCTGGAAGTAGTCACCGACGTTGTAGCCGAGGAACGGGATCATCGCCATTGGGTCACGGCGCACCGTGCCGACCTTGCCCTCAGCGGCCGCGGTCTGCTCCGAGCCGAGCGTGGCGCCGATGAACACACCATGCTGCCAGTCGCGGGCCTCGGTGATCAGCGGCACCGTCGTCTTGCGGCGTCCGCCGAACAGGATCGCCGAGATCGGCACACCCTGCGGGTCGTCCCACTCAGGGGCCAGCGTCGGGCACTGCGAGATCGGGGTGCAGTAGCGCGAATTCGGGTGCGCTGCCTTGGTTTCCGTCTCACGCAGATTCCAGTCGTTGCCCTTCCAGTCGATCAGGTGGTCGGGTTCGCCTTCCAAGCCCTCCCACCAGACGTCGTTGTCGTCGGTGAGCGCGACGTTGGTGAAGACGGTGTTGCCCGCCGCGATCGTCTTCATCGCGTTCGGGTTCGACGACCAGTTGGTGCCCGGCGCCACCCCGAAGAAGCCGAACTCGGGGTTGACGGCATAGAGCCTGCCGTCCTTGCCGAACCGCATCCAGGCGATGTCGTCGCCGACGGTCTCAGCGCGCCAACCAGGAATCGTCGGCTGCAGCATCGCGAGGTTGGTCTTGCCGCACGCCGATGGGAACGCGGCGGCGATGAAGTACGCCTTGTTCTCCGGCGAGATCAGCTTGAGGATCAGCATGTGCTCGGCGAGCCAGCCCTCGTCGTGGGCCATCGCGGACGCGATCCGCAGCGAGTAGCACTTCTTGCCAAGCAGCGCGTTGCCGCCGTAGCCCGAGCCGTAGCTCCAGATCTCGCGGGTCTCGGGGAAGTGGGTGATGTACTTCGTGTCGTTGCACGGCCA
>JAVXWV010000878.1:0-6653 GCA_032230775.1 Mycobacterium sp.
ACGACGAGGGTCGGCACGCGGACGGTCGGAAGAATGGCGTGCATGTTGAATTCGGCCACGAGCGGCAACATGAGTTCCGCGGTCCGCGGACTCGCCGCCAGGCGCTCATGTCGCGCCCACGTGGCCCGGATCTCCTCGTTCCACGGCATGTCCGGACAACAGGCATGTTCCCACTCCCCGGTGCCCCACATACTGAGCACGCCTGCGACGATTTCCTCGTTATCGAGCCCATCGGTGCGGACGTTATCGGCGTAGCCCTCGAGCACGACCAGCGCGGTGGTGCGGGACGGATGTGTTGCCACGAACAGCGCACTCGTCGCGAGCGCGCCGACGGTCGCGAGGAGGACCGCTTCGCTGCTGCCGAGATCGTCGAGCACCGCGGTGATGCTGTCGGCCCATTGCTCCAAGGTTGGCATCGCGCCCGGCGTGACGGGATCGGACGCTCCCGTGCCGGGCTGGTCGAAGAAGATGAGCCGACCCAGCGATGTCATCGCCTCGACCCAGCCTTGAAGGGACGGTAGCTCCGGAAGGACCTCACAGTTTGTGAACCAGGTCCCGACCAACACGATGTCGCGAGGACCTTCACGCGATGCGCGATAGGCGACGCGCAAGTCCCCGTTCAGCGCATAGCGCGTCTCCGAGAACACGGCGGAAGTGTAAGCCGAGGAGCGCGTGGAGCGGTGCGCATCTGCAGCGCTTGCTGCTCACAAGCGTTCCCCTGAAATGTTCTTCAGCCAGTCGGTGCCACCACCGGCTCAAGACCTTTCACGGTGGACCGGGCGCGGGTGGCGTGACGAACAGCTGGCTGACGGCACTATCGTGCGGTCATGGAACGGGTTCATCGCCTAGCCACCTACGGAAGCCTCGCACCCGGTCGCCCAAACGCGCATCAGCTGCAATCGCTCAAAGGGCGGTGGATCAGCGGCCATGTCCACGGCACGCTGGTCGAAGCGGGCTGGGGAACTGCCCTCGGTTACCCGGCCCTAGTCCTCGCGCCTACGGACCCGGCGATGGAACTGCATCTCTTCGAGTCCATCGAACTGCCACTTCATTGGGCGAGGCTCGATGACTTCGAGGGGCCGGAATATGAACGGCTGCCCGTCACGGTCCACACCGCCGTAGGCGACCTGGAGGCGTTCCTGTATCGGCGATGATATTGATCGCACGGATTGCGGGGATGAAAGGTTCAATTGCGACGGCGGGCGCTCGTCATTGGTTGACCAGAAGGTCCTGCCCAGCCAGCGGTCCGCCAGGCTGTTGCATGCGGCCGCCCTCGTCGAGGCTGCCGAGATCGATCGCCGCATAGCCGAGTTCGGTGATCAAGTCCTGAACCGTCTGCTTGGATGCGACGTCGTCACCGGAAACGAACAACACCCGTCGCGCCTCGCCCTGCTGAGGCCCTTTCTCGAAGTTCGCCATGGTGATCGAGTTGAACGCCTTGACCATTCGCGCGCCGGAGGCATGTTCGGCGACGATGACGCTGGCGCTGCGCCCCTTGAGATCGGCGAGCTGCAGCGGATCGAAGGTGACAAACGGGTTAGTAGCGTCGACGAGGATTCGGCCCTGCCAGTCGGGTAGCGGGTCGATCACGTCGGGCACTGCGGGCCATGGCAACGCAAGCAACACGAGTTCTTGCGCGGCAGCTTCGGTGATCGAGACCGCCTCGGCGCCGATGCCTTGCGCGACGGGTGTCAGGGCTGCTGGGCCACGCGCACTGGATAGCTTTACGTGGTGTCCCGCGCCGACTAGCCGATGCCCCACTGCCAGGCCGACTTGACCCGCGCCGAGGATTCCGATTTCCATTGTTACTCCTAGATGGGTGTTGATCCGTAATACGATGTGACACAGGGCAATACATATCAGCGTACGAGGACGATGCGGCCGCCACTGTTTTTGCGTTGCGGACTGACTGCTTCGGCAAACTGATCAAACGACAGGGTGCGGCGAGCACGGCTGCGCAAACGGAGCCCGGCAAGCTTGAACAGGAGATCGGCCAGCTTCTGCCCGTTCGGGGTGACAATCGTTGGAACATAGTTGATGTCTGAACGAGCAGCCGGCGTTGTGGTGTCGCTGACGGAGGTGTACCTCCCGCCCTGGCGCAACACGCCGGCTGCCACGGAGACGTCACCGGCGATATGAATGGCCGTGTCTACTCCCCCGCCGAAGAAGGCCCGCACCGCATGGATTGACTGTGTTGCACTCGCGCCCTCGGGGATGACAACGTCGGCGCCGAGCCTCCGTGCCAGGTAGGCCTCCTCGGCGGGTGTGACCGCCGCGACGACGGCACCGCGTGCCTTCGCCAGCTGCAGCACGAATCCGCCGACCTCACTCACCGGACCGTGGATGACCAGGTTCCCCAACGTTGCGAGCCCAAGCACGCCGATGGCGTCGACCGCGGTGATCCCGGCCAAGCCGACACTTGCGGCTTGCGCGATGCCGACGCCATCAGGGACGGGAGCAACCGAGCCCGCCGGAACCGCCACCATGTCGGAGAAGGTGCCTGGGTGCCCGGGCGCGCGTGGTGGCATGGCCCCTGCGACGTACATACCGACGTCGATGTAGTCCACTTCGTTGCCGACCGCGGTCACTCGGCCGACGAAGTCGCGGCCCAACAGCACGGGTTCTCGCTGACCTGTCGAACCGGCGTAGTGCCCCTCAACCGCGGCCCGATCGAAGTCGGTTACTGAGGCAGCCATGACCTCGACAACGACTCCGTCGGGCGCGACCACTGGCTCGTCGACGTCGAACAAGCGCGGCATGAAGTGCGGCCCGGTGACTCCCACTGCCTTCATCGCTGGCCCTCTCCTCGTCTGCGTCTCGTTCCCGACGGATGGTTAAACAATTAAGTGACGCGAGCATTCCCGGTTCAAGGATTAAGTTAAAGTGGAGGTATGAGTGCCGCGAACGAGACCCGCTGGCTAGACGCGCAGGAACAGCAGGTCTGGGCGCAGTTGTCGACGATGATCCTCAGATTGCAGCCCGTGCTCAGCGCAGAGCTGCAGCGCGAGTTCGGCATAAGCCAGTTCGAGTATCTGATCATGGCACGCCTGTCGGAGGCACCCGAGTCGATGCTCCGGATGAGCGTGCTTGCCACACTCACCGGCAGCTCGCTGCCGCGGTTGTCCCAGGCCGTCGGCCGCCTCGAAAAGCGCGGTTGGATGTCACGCCAGACTGACGCGGACAACAGTCGGTACACGCTAGCGGTTCTCAGTCCGGCGGGACTTCGCCAGCTGAAAGAAGCTGCCCCCTCGCATGTTGAGGCTGTGCGGGAGTTCGTCTTCGACCGATTGACGCGCGTCCAGGCCAGGCAGCTAGGCGCGATTTGCCAGCGCATTCTTGACGGGCTGCCACCGGACGAGAGTTGGCCGAGCACGCCACGCTGTTGAGCCCGGCGCCGTGCTCGCGGCGTCCGTATTGGTTTTCTGAGTCGTACCTCCTCAGCGATCCGCCGACCCAAGTGGCGTAGATCACGCGACTTCGCGGAATCGCAGATCCGGCGTCTGACTTGTAGCAGGCAGGGCATCACTTAAACATTGAAGTGGCGCCGACGGGATCAGAGAAGGGGAACCAAATCGTGAGCACCGTTACACCCTTGGTAGTCAGAATGCGCAGACTGACCGTCCGGGCGGCACTGTCCTCCATTTTCGCCACGCTGGCCGTTGGCGCGATCATGGTCGGCTCGTTTGCCGCGCCGGCCTCTTGGTCTGCCAAGGCCGCCGCCGCAGCCGACTCATGTGCCACCGTTGAGGTGGTATTCGCCCGCGGAACAAATGAGGCGCCCGGCGTCGGGGCGACCGGGCAGTCGCTCATCGACGCGCTCAACGCCCGCATGCCAGGCAAGGCGATCGACGTGTACGGGGTGAACTACCCCGCATCGTTGAACTTCGGCCAGACCGCCGACGGAATCGTCGACGCCAGCAACAAGATCCAGGCGATCGCGGCGACCTGCCCGACCACAAAGATCGTGCTCGGCGGTTACTCGCAGGGTGCGGCACTGGCCGGGTACACCACCATGGATAGCGTTCCCGCCGGCTTCGACCTGCCAGCCGGCATCACCGGTCCCATGCCCGCGTCGGTGGCCTCCCATGTCGCCGCAGTGGTCCTGTTCGGAACGCCTGATTCCTGGTTCCTGAACCTGGTGGCCCACGGCGCACCGCCCATCACCGTCGGCCAGGCCTACGCGGCGAAGACCCTGCAGCTCTGCGCCACCGGCGACCCAGTTTGCTTCCCAGGTGGCCTTGACCGCTCCGCGCACAGCTCGTACAAGGACAACGGAATGGCCGACCAGGCCGCTGATTTCGTCGCCCGCCAGTTGGGCGCTCCTTCCCCGGCGGCGGCGGTGCAGCAGACGGCAGGTGAAGTTGGCGCAACCCAGCCCACCGACCAACCGGCTGCAGTACCTGCTACCGAGCCTGAGGCGCCGCTCGGCAACTGAATGACACATCACCACAAACCGGTGGTGACCGACCAACGGCCGGAAGTGAGTCCCAGGACCACTCCCGGCCGTTGGTCTATTGGTCGTCGGCCCCCGATGGTGAACTTTCGAGCAGGGCACGAACGGTGTTGCGGGATCCGTAGGGCCGCAGCATTCGGCTGGCGGGCCGGGGTCGCAAATTCAGCGGCCACCAGAACCAGCGGCCGAGAAGCGCTGCGATGGAAGGTGTCATAAAAACGCACGATCAAGGTATCGAAGAGCTGGCCAAGGACGACGGTGGTGCGATATCAACAACAGGTTGTAGTCAGCGCCGACCGCCAACAGCAGAATGGCGGCCAGCGCCAGCACAATCCAGAACAAGGGCACGCCAAGGATGTACGGCGCCCAACGGCCGCTGGCGCCCGGGATGCCGCCAAGCCGTAGGGGCCCTACTTCCTACGCTGACTACCCCTGTTCAGGGCGCATCCGATGCTTCGCCAGATCACTCCGGAATACTCAGAACACAAGATTGGTTGACACATCACGTAACTCTATTAAGGTGGCGATCATGGCAAGAGCAGTGCAGTTCGATTCGTACGGCGGCGTCGACGTCCTCGAGGTGCACGACGTGCCCCGCCCCGTGCCGGGCGCCGGCGAGATTCTGATCGAAGTGAAGGCAGCCGGTATCAATATCAGTGAGGCGGCAATTCGCGCGGGTGCCGTGCGCGACATGTTTCCCGCCACGTTTCCATCCGGGCAGGGCAGTGACCTGGCGGGGGTAGTAGCCGAAATCGGCTCTGGCGTCGATGGTTTCGCTGTAGGTGATGAGGTGATCGGGTTCTCCAACCTACGGTCCAGCCACGCCGAGTACGTGGTTGTGCCCGCGACTCAGTTGACGCCCAAACCCGCCGCGGTGCCGTGGGAGGTAGCCGGTTCGCTGTTCGTTGCGGGTGCCACCGCGTACGGCGCGGTTAGTGCCATGCGCCTCGCACCAGGCGAGACGGTAGCGGTCGCGGGTGCGGCGGGTGGTGTCGGTTCGATCGCAGTTCAACTCGCCCGACGTGCAGGGGCTACAGTCCTCGGCATCGCCGGCGCGGCCAACGACGCCTGGCTCGCGGATCATGGCGTCGTCCCCGTCAACTACGGAGACGACCTACCGGCCCGGCTGCGGGCCGCAGCACCGTCCGGACGCATCGACGTCCTGCTCGATTTCTTCGGCGGCGGATATGTCGCCATGGCGGTCGAGGAACTCAAAGTTCCGCGCGAAAGAGTCGACACCATTGCTGATTTCGCCGCCGTGGAGCAGTACGGCGTCCAGTCGGCGGGCGGTGCGGATGCCGCGACCGCAACGGTGGTCGCGGAGCTGGCCGACCTCGTCGCACGAGGTGAACTGGAAGTGCCGATCGCCGGAGTTTTCGACCTCGACGATGTGCGCAATGCGTACCGAGAGCTTGAAAAGCGCCACACCCGTGGCAAGTTGGTGCTGCGACCATGAATGATGTGAGGAGACTGCAATGAGCGATGGCAACGATTTCAACGAGCGGAATATCGCGGAGTTCCGCGCCAACCACGGCCGCGTCAGTGGCCCGTTCGACGGCGCGCCGGTCGTGGTCCTCCACACCGTCGGTGCACGCAGTGGGAAGCCGCGGACCAACATCATGATGTACCTCGCCGACGGTGAACGGTATCTAGTGTTTCCATCGAACCAAGGTGCCGATCACAACCCCGACTGGTACTGGAACCTAAAGGCCAACCCCGACGTCCACATCGAAATCGGCGACGACATCATCGACGTGCATGCGACCGAGTTGCGCGGCGCTGAACGGGACGACAAGTACGCGCTTCAGTCCGAGCGGTATCCGGGATTCGCTGAGTACCAGCGCATGACGTCTCGGATCATCCCCGTCATCGCGCTCACTCCAACCGGTGGGGCGGGTTCATGACTGAGACAGGAAGTTCCCCGCAAGAATCTCCCGGCGTGCCGCACATGGACTTCGACGCCCTTTACCGTGGCGAAAGCCCGGGCGAAGGCATGGCAGCGATGACCACACCGCCCTGGGATACCCAGGCGCCCAACGACAATGTCGTCGCGTGGCAGACCGGCGGCTGGGTCCACGGCGACGTTCTAGACATCGGCTGCGGACTCGGTGACAACGCCATCTACCTGGCCCAGCAGGGCTTCAACGTGACCGGACTCGACCTCTCGCCGACCGCGCTGATCACCGCCGAACGGCGGGCC
>JAVXWV010000313.1:0-2736 GCA_032230775.1 Mycobacterium sp.
GTCGCGTTGGCCCTGCTCGTGGTCATCGCGATAGCCATCGGACTCATGGGCGGCTGGGTGGGCCGCAAGACCGCCGAGATCATCGAGGCGTTCACCACTCCCAAGATGACGCTGAGCACCACCGACACCAGCCAGCTCCCAGCGGGCTACATGGCCAAAGTCGCTGCAGCGGTGGCGGATTCGGTGGTGACGGTGCAAGCGATGAGTGATTCTGAAGGCTCGCAGGGCTCAGGGGTGGTCGTTGATGGCCGCGGATACATCGTCACCAACAACCATGTGATCTCCGAGGCTGCACTGAGCCCCGACAAGTTCGAGATCAGCATCATCTTCAACGACGGCAAACAGGCGAAGGCCAACCTCGTCGGACGCGATCCCGAGACCGACCTGGCGGTGCTCAAGGTCGATAACGTCGACAAGCTGACCGTTGCGCGCCTCGGCGACTCCGACAAGTTGCGCGTCGGCGACGAGGTGATGGCCGCCGGTGCACCGCTGGGGTTGCGCAGCACGGACACCTCCGGCATCGTCAGCGCGCTGCACCGGGCGGTGCCACTGTCGGGTGAGGGGTCCGACACCAAGACCGTCATCGACGCCGTCCAAACCGACGCGGCGATCAACCATGGCAACTCCGGGGGTCCGCTGCTCAACATGGCCTCCGAAGTGATCGGCATCAACTCCGCCGGCAAGTCGCTGTCGGACAGCGCCAGCGGCCTGGGCTTCGCGATCCCGGTGAACGAGATGAAGTCCGTCGCTCAGGTGCTGATCCGCGACGGCAAGATCAGCCACGCGACGCTGGGCGTGACGGTAGAGGGGTTGAACGACAGCGGAACTGGCGGGGCGAAGGTGACCAAGGTGAACCCCGGCGGGCCCGCCGACCGCGCTGGAATCAAGGAGAACGACGTCGTGGTCAAGGTGGGTGACCGCACCGTCCGCAACCTCGACGAGCTCACCGTCGCGGTGCGTCAGCTCACCATCGGCCAGGATGCGCCGATCGATGTGCTGCGTGACGGCAAGCGCATCACACTGACCGTCAAGCCCGACCCTCGCAAGTCGTCGTAGCGGGGTCTACTTCGCCGGGGCCTTGCGCGCGGCGGTCTTGGTGGTTGCCGTCCCTAGGCGTTGCAGGCGGCAGTCGCACCCCGTCCACAGCAGGTTGACTTCGCCGTCGCCGTGCTTCCAGGCTGAAATTAACGCAGATATGCTACTGTTAACTATCGTTAGCTGGGAAGGTGATCGTCATGTCGACCGGTCTCGAGGAGCTGATCACCGAGCATTTCGGTGTCAGTGTCGAGGAGCTGACCAGCGCACTGGACACGTTGCCGCCGATCCGGCCCGACGCCGCGTCGTTGTCTGAGAGTGAAGCGGCGCTCTACGACGCAGCTGATTTCGCGGAGGATGAGCACGCATACGCCCGCGTCACCCTTGAAGCTGCGGGTCGCACGGCGCGCCTGCTGAGCACGGCGTACTCGGCGCATGAGGTCGCCGATCTACTCGGTGTCAGCGACTCGCGCGTGCGTCAACGCCGCGGCGAGCGGACGTTGTGGGCCATCGAGGATGGCGGCGGGTGGGTCTTTCCCGCGCTGCAGTTCGAGGATGTCGATGGGCGACGACGTCAGGTGCGCCATCTCGACCAGGTGCTGCCTACCATTCCCGCCGACATCCATCCTCTTGCTGTGGCGCGGTTGCTGACCACCGCGCAGCCCGATCTCGTCTCAGACGGCCAACCGGTGTCACCGTTGCAGTGGCTGCGCGACGGAGGCGACGTTCATGCAGTGCACACTATTATCGAGGCCGCGGACTGGGCCACTAGGTGACGCTGGAGCAGACACTGCCGGACCCCCCGTCTATCGGCGAGCTGCGCACGATCGGGATACGCCGCAACGAATTGCGAACAGTCCGCAGATCAGAAACATGGTGGAGGGTGCACCGCACAGCGGACGCACATGTGTTGGCGTGGAATGAGTTTCGTATCTATGGCCCCCTGCTGCGATTCGACCCACATCTCGAGTCCGTGGGCGAGCACCCCGGTCATCGAGTCTGGTACGGCGGATCGGTGCCCGGCGCGGCGTTGGCCGAGGCATTCCAGAAAGACAGAACGATCGACCGCACTCGAGGCGCGCCGTACTTGACCGGGGTGCGCTTCACCCGCAACCTTCACCTTTTAGATGTGGCCACCGACAGCGTGGGTGCCTGGCCGACGCGCGCCGGCGGCAACTTCGCGATGTCGACTGCGGCACATGCGATTACGCAACGGTGGGCGCGCGCGATCGTCGGCGCGTTTCCTGATCTCGACGGGATCCGCTATAACAGTCGTTTCGCTGGTCAGGCCACGGTGGCGCTGTTCGGACCGGCCGCTTCGGCGTTCAACGATCGGCCGACCAGCAGCCAGCCCCTAAGCCATCCCGGGCTCGCCAAACGGATCGCCGGTGTCGCCGAGCGCGTCGGCTTCGCGATGATCTAACGCGTCAGCCAGCGCCGTCGCCGCTACGCCTATGTGGTTGGCGGGAGGACCGGTGTTCCGCGGTACTTGCACGGATCAAGAGACGCGCCAGAAGAAATTCGAGTACCGCGATACTCGCGACTATCGGACCGATCAGGCCGACGCTGTTGAACTAGCCAACCGGATGCGAAATACCGCATGACGGAGTTCGGCATCTTCACCGAAGGGGGAATCAGCGGATGAGTATCGAGACTCGGCTTTATCATCAGCCTGTCACCGTGCGGCAACTCCAACGCATT
>JAVXWV010000345.1:0-3196 GCA_032230775.1 Mycobacterium sp.
GGGCGCCAGTTCGCGGCGAAGTACGCCGACTCGATCATCGCCGTCGCGAACGGAGTGGAGGGGATGAAGAGTTACCGCGACGACGTAAGGGCCCGGGCCGCCGCGCAGGGCCGCAATCCGGACGACATCAAGGTGCTGTTCGTCGTGAGCCCAACTCTCGGCGAGACCGAGGAAGAGGCGTTGGCCCGCAAGAAAGCCGCGTCGGAGGACCCGGCGTTTTTCGAGCAGTCCCTGGCCAGCATCTCATCGGTCACCGATATCGATTTCTCGCTGTACGACCTCGACGAGCCGCTGCCTGAATTGGAGACCAACGGCGAACGCGGATCCCTTGACAAGTTCGCGCAATGGGGCAGCGGTAAAACGCTGCGCCAGTTGGTCCTTGATGCCGGCGGGACGTCGGACTCCATCGAACTGGTCGGCACACCCGATCAGGTCGCCGCCAAGATGGGCGAGGCGATGGAGCAGGTCGGTGGCGATGGCTTCCTCATCAGCACCAAGAGGGTCAGCAAGCAGTACATCACCGAGATTTGCGAAGGACTCATACCCGCGCTGCAGCGCCAGGGACTGGCCCGCACCGAGTACGTGCACTCACACCTGCGAGACACCCTGCGCGAGTTCTGAGCATGGGAGTAATCGGGATCCGCCGGCGTGCATACCGCACCGGTGACCCTGTGGGTGCGGCCGTCGCAGCGTTGCGGGCAGGCCGGATGGTGATCGTAGTCGACGCCGAAAACCCGCACGACGACGGCGATCTCATGCTCGCCGCCACACACGCAACGCCGGAGGGGGTGGCGTTCATGGTGCGGCACACCAGCGGCATCCTGTGCGTACCCATGCCCGCGGGCGACCTCGACCGGCTGCACCTGCCGCCGATGGTCGCGGTCAGCGAGGATCCCAGGGGCACCGGCTACGCGGTGTCGGTGAATGCCCGAACGGGAATCACCACCGGAATCTCGGCGGCCGATCGGGCACGGACGATCTCGCTCCTCGCCGATCCCGACACCCAGCCGACCGACCTGAGCAGGCCCGGCCATGTGTTCCCGCTGCGCGCAGTCGACGGCGGCGTGCTGCGCCGCGCCGGACACACCGAGGCGGCCGTCGACCTGACGCGCATGGCGGGACTTCCACCCGTCGCCGTGATGGGCGAGGTCGTCGACGACGACGGGACCGTCGCACGCGGGGCGCGGTTGCGCGCCTTCGCCGCCAACCACGCGCTGACGATCGTGACGATGGCGGAGTTGATCTCCTATCGACATCGCACCGAGCGCCTTGTGGAGTGCAAGGCCCGGAGCAGGCTGCCAACCGAGCACGGCGAGTTCGAGGCCTATGGCTTCCGCTCGGTGCTCGACGGACGTGAACATATCGCACTGGTGATGGGTGACCTTGCCGGACATGGCCTTTCGCCGACACTGGTGCGGGTGCACTTGGAATGTCTGACGGGCAACGTCTTTGAATCCGCCGGCTGCGACTGCCACTCTGAACTGGAACGCGCGCTGCAGACGATCGCCGCCGAGGGTCGCGGCGTCGTGGTTTATCTCCGCGGACACGAGGGCAGGCACGCGCACCACCTCGAGGATGCAGGCACAGACGCGCGGGACTACGGCCTCGGCGCGCAGATCCTCGCCGATCTCGGGGTGCGGCGAATGCGGCTACTCACGAACCATCCGGTCAAGCGCATCGGGCTGGAGGCCTTCGGTCTCGAGGTCGCCGAGACCGTGGGCCTACCATTCGCCGCGTCGCAGCGCCTCGCATCGACGTCCTGATGACGCGGGCACGGTGCGGGCCGGTCCCGCAGTCGCGATGGTTCCTGCCCTTGATGGCGGCCACCGGGGTCGCGATGAGCCTCACCGCTCCTCTGGAAGTGCTTTTCGTTCGCGAGTTTTCGCACGACGGTGCCTACATCGGCATCTTCATGCTTAGCGCGGCGATCGGCGTGATCGTTGTCGATGTGTTCGGCTCCAGATTCGTGCCCAGCCTCGACGCCAGGGCCGCGCTGATCACGGGACTGTTCTTGTTCGGTGTGGCGTGTGTCGGCATGGGCCTGGCACCCGGTGGCATCGTGCTGATGACGTCGCGGGTACTGCAGGGCCTTGGTGGTGGGATGGTGCTCGGTGCGGGACTGCAGGCCGCCGTGCGGGTGCGACCGGGTGAAGTCGCAGAGTCGTTGGGCCGGTTCAACGCCGCCTTCCTGTTCGGCGGCGCCGTCGGCTCGCCTGGTGGGCTGCTGGTGGCGGGCATCATCGACGGGCGGGCCGGCTATCAGGTCGCGCTCGTCGTCACGGGAGCGCTGGCACTTCTGGTCGCGGGCGCACTTGCCGGGGCTCTTCCCAGCCTGGCCGCCCCGCCCGAATTGCCGCCACCGCGGATCGGCCTGCCACGTTTCGGCAGGACACCCGGCAGCCGTGCCGCGCTGGTGCTGGCGATGAGCGGCGACTTCCTGCGTGGCGGTGTGTTGTTCACCGCACTCCCCCTGGCAGGCGCCGCCCGCGATTACTCGACGATTACTATCACCGCGGCCATCGCGCTGATGTCCGGCGTGGAAATCATCGTCCTCTCGGTGGCCTACCGGCTCATCCGGCACGTCGGCGTGGTCGCCATGCTCATGGCGGCGTTCGGGCTGGGAACGTTGTGCGCCGCCCTGCTCGCTCTAACACCCAGTGCGACAACGTATCTGGTGGCGTCCGCACTATTCGGCGTCAGCCTCGCAGGCGCGACCGCCAGCTTGCCGGTTCTGGTCGTGGCCCAGGTTGGTGAATCTTCGGCGGGCCTGGCGAAGTTCCGCATATCGGCCGGTATCGGGATACTGATCGGCTCGGTCGGCTGCGCTGTCCTCGCCACCCAGATCGGGATCGCCGCGCTTTTCGCCCTCATCGCGATCGTTCTGTTAGGTAGCGCACAGCTGGCGCACATGGTGGGGCGGCGGATGCCCGCAACGTAACTCGGGCGAATCACCGACGCCCGGACTCGTTAACAATCGACTGGTCCAATGAACACGTGTCAACACGTGAACCATCACTGTATTCGGCGTGCCAGGCCAGGCTGCGGCCGACGGCCCAGGTCCCTCCGGAAGTGCTCTACCAACGGCAGCGACAGAGCCCGGACCGGCTGAACAACTCCGCGCGGCGCACATACGACCTGCTCCGCTCGACGCTAGTCAGCGCCGGCAGGCACATGCCACTCGTGGAACGAGACCTCA
>JAVXWV010000879.1:0-3667 GCA_032230775.1 Mycobacterium sp.
CCACCAGCTCGTAGCCGACGAGCTACCGCCGGGCGGCGACGACACGGGACCAACACCGTACGATCTACTACTTGCCGGGCTCGGTGCGTGCACGTCCATGACGGCGCGGATGTACGCAGACCGCAAGCGCTGGCCGCTGGAAGCGATTCGAGTAACGCTGCGGCACTCGCGAATTCACGCAAAAGACTGCGCCGACTGCGAAACCACCAACGGTTATATTGCCCAAATCGATTGCGACGTCGAGTTGACCGGAGACCTCGATGACAACCAGCGACAACGACTGCTCTACATCGCCGAGCGTTGGCCCGTGCATCAGACCCTGACCTCCGAGGTCCGCATCACCACATCCCTGTCCTAACGACCGGGATCGTCGCTGCCCGCTAAGCCCTGCCACACGAGCGCATTTGGACCCAGCCATGCCCGGCTGGCAGCGATCGAACGTTGCAGGTAGCCGGAGGTCAAGGACGGGTGCCAGCGAGGACGACTTTGACGCGTTCGAGGACGACCATGGAATACGTCACCGACAGCAATAGACATACACGAAAGAAGGAAAGACCATGAACATCAAGATGAATCGCATCGTCCCGCTAGTGGCGGCAGGCGCTGCCGCAGTGGCGATCGCAGCCGCACCGACGGCCGCGGCTTCCACGGGCACGGTCGGATCAAACGTGCAGCAGACCCCGGGGAACGTCCAGATCACCGCTACGCCAGGCGGGGCCGCGCAAGAGGCCGCCCAGGCACAGCAACCATTCGGTGGGAGTATGGGCGCCCTGGAGTTTCACCACTGACAACGACTCTGCACTCAGGGCGGGATGTTCTGCATCCCGTCCTGAGCGTATTTTTGGGCTGCGGGTAGACGCCATTTGCTCGTCACCGCAATGAGATTCGACCCTCAATTACTAGTCGGGGATGTAGTCGAACCTGTTTGGGTTCGGGCCGGTTCTGCCGGATTCGCCTCGGTCGAGAGCCGAGATTGCTTTCATATCAGCGCCATCCAGCTCGAAGTCGAACAAATCGAAGTTGGCCTTCACCCGGTCTGGTGATACCGACTTCGGAAACACGATGTCGCCGCGCTGAATGTGCCAGCGCAACACCACCTGTGCAGGCGACTTGCCGCAACCGTCGGCGATGCGCCCGATAGTTTCGTCGTCGAGCACTGCGCCCTGGGCGATCGGCGACCATGCCTCGGTCACGATGCCGTGTTCCGTCCCGTAGGCGCGCACCTCTTCGTTTGTGAAGTAGGGATGCACCTCGATCTGGTTGACTGCGGGGACAGTGTCGGATTCCTGCGCGAGTCGGTCAAGATGCGCCGGCTCGAAGTTCGAAACGCCAATGCTGCGGGCCCGTCCATCCCGTGCGAATTCTTCGAGGACCCTCCACGTCGAGACGAAGTCCCCGCCGTAGAGGGTCGGCAGTGGCCAGTGGATGAGAAACAGGTCTACATAGTCGGATTCGAGTGCACGCAGCGTGTTGTCGAACGCGCGGCGCGCATCATCTGGCTTGTGGAAGCCGTTGTTGAGCTTGCTTGTGATGAATACGTCGGCGCGATTCATGCCCGCGTCACGGACACCCTGACCGACTTCCTTCTCGTTTCCATACATCTCGGCTGTGTCGATGTGTCGGTAACCGATCTCCAAAGCGGTGCGCACGGCTGCGGCAGTTTTCTCCGGCTCGATCTGGAAGACCCCGAAGCCGAGCTGCGGGATGTGCGTGCCGTCGTTGAGTTGGACGCTAGGAATGGTGCTCACAGTTACCTTCTCCTCGGTGTTGCTCATCGTTTCACTCCATGATCCCTCGCTGGGACGTTGAGTGTTGGGTTCAATGTTGGGGTGTTAGGACGCCGGCGGCGTCGACGATCGGCAGCCTGATCGGGACCGCGGACAGCGGATTCAACCGAGGCGTACCTACCCCGTAGGACACTGGCACAGCAGCCCCGCCGGAGTGGTCGCCGTAGGCGCTGTAGGCGCCGCAGAATTGGCCGCAGTACCCGCCGCCGTGATCGGGACTGGCGGTCGAAGTGTCGGTCGTGTGCGCAGGTTGCTGCCCATCGGCGGCGGATGCCGTTGCACCGGCGATTGTTACCGCGGCGGTAGCGGCCAACACCGGTGCGGCGATGTGGCGGAGGGCGATACCCATGATGACAGTCCTTCGTTGAGAGTTATCCCGTCACCATCGATGGTTCCGCTCAAACGGCCCGATGTCGTCACTGCTGACACCCAGCAATGGGAGCCCACCAGCCGTAACGACTCCCTACCTGCCAGCATCCACAGCTTCCGGCCCGGCTTCAGTAGGGCTGATCGCCTTTGGGCATGACGTAGTCCGAGGTTGGCGCGGAGACACCATTGACCGTCGTTCCGCCGTTGGTGATCCCCGGGGCCATCGGGAGCATGCTCTGCGGGAACCCGAAGGTTGGCGCGGTAATTGCGTCGAGCCGGGCCAATTCGTCGGCAGAGAGCTTCACATCGAGGGCGCGGACGTTGTCCTCGAACTGCGAGAGTCGGCGCGCCCCGATGATGATCGACGTCACGCCCGCCTGCGCATGGAGCCAGGCCAGTGCCACGCTGGCGACGTTGGTCTCGTGCGCCTTGGCGATGATCTCTAGTTCGTCGACCACCGCATAGGTGGTCTCGTTGAGGAACCCTTCCACCAGCGCGGCGCGATCGGCCTTGTCTTGGCCTGCGTTGCTCCGCGTGTACTTGCCGCTGAGCGCACCGCCACCGAGCGGTGACCATGGAGTAATCCCGAGGCCGAATTCGTGCGCCATGGGAACCAGGTCCTGTTCGACCGTGCGTTGGAGCAGTGAGTACTCGATCTGCAGACCGACGAACGATGACCAGCCGCGGAAACGGGCAATGAGGTTTGCCTCGGCGATCTTCCACGCCGGGGTATCCGAGACGCCGATGTAGCGCACCTTGCCGGCACGTACGAGGTCGTCGAGTGCGGCCATCGTCTCCTCGATGGGAGTGTTGGCGTCCCAGATGTGCAGCCAGTACAGGTCGATGTAGTCGGTCTGCAGGCGGCGCAGCGAGTTCTCGCAGGCGGCGATCAGTGACTTACGACCCGAGCCGCCGCCGTTGGGGTCGCCCGGATACAGGTTGCCGCTGAACTTGGTGGCGATCACCAAGCGATCGCGGCGGGCGGGATGGCGCCCGACGTGATCGCCGATGATCTTCTCGGAGTGGCTCTTCGTGTAGAAGTTCGCGGTGTCGATGAAGTTGCCACCGAGGTCGACGTACCGGTCGATGATCTGTTCGGACTCCTCCACGGTGGAACCCCAGCCCAAGTCTTCGCCGAACGTCATCGCCCCTAGGCACAACGGGCTGACGCGCAGGCCGGATCGACCGAGGGTGACGTAATGGTCCAATGGCATGGGTGTCTCCTGATACATTGCTCATTTATGTATTGGTTTACTTCTTAACTAGTTCAACTCTGAACTATCGAGGCTGGGATGTCAATGTCAGTAGACGATGCCGGGAAGATCTGGTCGCTGAATTATCGGGTGCTGCTGTCGGTGATCTCCTCCGTCGAGACCGACATCGCCGCGTTGGGACTCGACTCCAAGGAGCTGTTCCTGCTCGCCGAGATCGACGAGCACCCCTACCCTGCCGAGCTGGCTGCGACGCTGAGCATGCCGAAGGCAACGGTGACGCTCTACCTGAAACGACTT
>JAVXWV010000433.1:0-5351 GCA_032230775.1 Mycobacterium sp.
GCATCGGGCGCTGTTCCATCTCGATCCGACCCGGCTCGATGAGTACGGCGGCCCGCATCTGGGTATCCGGCGAAAGTGTTGTGTGCGTCACATTCTCCATGCTAGCGTGATGAGCATCTACTCGCACTCGTGAGCAAATGTTCACAGGTCAGATAGGAAACGTGGTGGGTTCGGTGACCATTTCGACGTCGAACGGCGAGGTCGCCGGGACGATCGGAGGCCAGGCCGTGTCGACACCGCAAGACCGCACATCCACCCCGGAAGACCTGCGGCTGGCATTGCGTGCCGCAACGCTCTACTACCTCGACGGCCTTACCCAGGCCGAGATAGCCGGCCGACTCGGCGTGTCCCGCCCGACGGCAGGGCGGTTGGTCGCCCGGGCCAAGGCCAAGGGGCTTGTCAGCATCGAAGTCGTCGTCCCTCCCGATATGAGTGACGACCTGCACGCCGACGAGGAACGCGAACTCGAACACCGCTACGGCCTGACCGAAGCCGTGGTCGCAGGCCACGGTGTCGATGTGGGCGCCCCTGGCCGCCCCGCCGCGTACGCGAGCGTTGGCCGCGCCGCGGCGGCGCTGTTGATGCGACGGCTGTCCTCGAACGATGTCCTCGGGTTCACGTGGGGCCCAGAGCAAGTCGCGGTGGCCGACGCTCTCTCGCCAGGTATCGCGAACTGTCGAACGGTGGTCCAACTCGACGGTGCGATGTCGACCGCCGCATACCAGACCGGCACAGAATTCATCCTCGGCCGATGCGCGGATATGCTGCGCGCCGAGACAATCCGGCTTCCCGCACCGCTATACGCAGATCCTTCCACCGTGGTCTCGATGCGCAGCGACTCGCTGATCTCCCGCACGCTCGAGGCGGGCAGGCGTGCCGACGTGATGCTGTTCGGTGTTGGTGCCGTTTCGACGTCGACCACGCTGTTCGAAGGCAGCTTCGTGGACACCCGAATGCTCGACGAGCTCAGCTCGCTCGGTGCGGTGGGCGAGATCGGCGGCCGGTTCTTCGACGCCGCAGGCGTGCCCGTCGACACCGAACTGCAGCAGCGTGCGGTCTCCGTTTCTCTGGAAGACATCCGGACTTGCGAGAAGACCATCCTGATCTCCAGCGGGGCAACCAAGCACCACGCCACCCTCGGAGCGTTGCGCGGCAAGCTCGCCAGGCTACTGGTTTGTGACATCGATTGTGCCCGTTGGCTATTGGCACAGTGAGAGGTGAGGTAAAAGTGAAAGTGCTCAGAAAACTCGCATTGTGTGCCGCGGCGACCGGGCTGGTCGTCACCTCCGGCTGTGCCGGCGCAGGCAGCCTGGGAGCGTCGGCGAACGAGGTGACGATCGCCCTGGTTTCCAACTCGCAGATGGCGGATGCGCAGAAGCTGTCGTCGGAGTTCGAGAAGGCGAATCCCGGCACGAAGCTGAAGTTCATCTCGCTGTCGGAGAACCAGGCGCGCGCGAAGATCACCATGTCGACAGCCATGGGCGGCACTCAGTTCGACGTCGTGATGATCAGCAATTTCGAGACCCCGCAATGGGCCAAGGACGGTTGGCTGCTGAACCTGTCGGACTACGCGAAGAACACTCCGGGGTACGACGAGGGCGACTTCATCCCGTCACTGCGGGATTCGTTGTCCTACGAGGGCAACATGTACTCGGTCCCGTTCTACGGCGAGTCGTCGTTCCTGATGTACCGCAAGGACATGTTCGAACAGGCAGGCATCAAGGTCAATCCGGATCCGAGCTACCAGCCCACGTGGCAGGAGGTCGCGGGGTGGGCGGACCAGTTGAAGACCGAAGATCGGGCGGGCATCTGCCTGCGCGGCAAGCCGGGTTGGGGTGAGGTGCTCGCACCCCTGGACACGGTGATCAACACGTTCGGTGGTCGCTGGTTCGATGACCAGTGGAACGCGCAGCTGAACAGCCCCGAGGTGAAGAAGGCCGTCAACTTCTACGTGGACACCATCAAGAAATCCGGTGAATTGGGTGCGTCCTCAACCGGTTTCCAGGAGTGCGCCAACCTGTTCGGTCAGGGTCAGACGGCGATGTGGTACGACGCGACGTCGGCGGTCTCTGTTCTCGAGGATCCGAAGACCTACCCGGATCTGGTCGGCAAGATCGGCTACCTGCCTGCACCGATCGTCGAGAAGCCGAACTCGGGTTGGCTCTATACCTGGGCGCTGGGCATCCCCAAGGCAGCCAAGAACCCCGACGGTGCATGGAAGTTCATCTCGTGGATGACCAGCAAGGACTACATGAAGCTGGTCGGCGAGAAGCTGGGCTGGGCCCGTGTCCCTCCGGGCAGTAGGACGTCGACTTATACCGAACTGCCGGAGTACGAGGCGATCTCGAAGTCGTACGGCCCGTTGACTCTGCAGTCGATCACGAATGCGACGCCGAACAAGCCCACGGTGCAACCGGTTCCGTACACCGGCGTGCAGTTCGTCGGCATTCCCGAGTTCCAAGATCTGGGGACGCGGGTGAGCCAGCAGATCAGTGCGGCGATCGCCGGACAGAAGTCCGTCGACGACGCGCTTGCCCAAGCACAGCAATACGCCGAGGTCGTCGGCAAGACATACCAGGAGAAATGATGACTCTTACTGTCGATACCGAGTCAGACGCCAGTAAAGAGGCAGTGGCGGAACGGGTCCGCAAGATCCGGGAAGCCCAGGACACCGGCGTGAGCCGCGCCGAGGGGTGGCGCAGGCGAGGGCCACTGCTGCCCGCGCTGATCTTCATGATCGCGGTCACGCAGATCCCCTTCCTATTCACGCTGTACTACTCGACGTTGTCGTGGAACCTCGTTCGGCCAGGATCACGGCATTTCGTGGGGCTGAACAACTACATCGCGGTGGTCAAGGACAGTCAGTTCTGGTCGGTGGCAGGCAACACCGTCATCCTGATCGTCGGCGTGGTTCTGATCTCAGCTCTGCTCGGGTTGGGGATTGCCTTGCTGTTGGATCGCGCGTTCCTCGGACGCGGGGCCGTCCGGACGCTGTTGATCACGCCGTTCCTGATCACACCCGTTGCGGGTGCGCTGGTCTGGAAGACGACGATCCTCGACCCCAACAACGGCATTCTCAACTGGGTGCTGTCGCTGGTGGGGATCGGCCCGGTGGACTGGATCGGCCAGTTCCCGCTGACGATGGTGATGGTCGAATTGATCTGGCAGTGGACGCCGTTCATGATGCTGCTGATCCTGGCAGGCCTGACGTCGATGCCGCGCGACCAGCTCGAGGCGGGCCGGGTCGATGGTGCCACTGCGATCCAACTCTTCCGCGAGCTGACGCTGCCCCACCTTCGGCGCTTCATCGAGTTGGGCGTCGTGCTCGGCGCGGTCTACCTGGTCAACACGTTCGACGCCATCTTCATGATGACGCAGGGTGGACCGGGCGTCGCCAGCGCGAACCTGCCGTTCTACATCTATCAGCGCGCGTTCCTGGGCTTCGACATGGGCCAGGCCGCAGCCATGGGCGTGGTGGTCGTCATCTTCACGATGATCATCGCCAGCTTCGCGCTTCGCTTGATCTTCAAATCGTTCTCCGGCAAGGAAGAGGCGGCCTAGAGATGACTGCTCCGAAGGTAGCTGACACAGCAAGAGTCACGGCGACACCTGATGCCGCTCCGGCGAGGAAGAAGAAGTCCAAGAAGTTCAGCCCGTGGGGTGTGGTCGCGTGGCTCGTTGGGATCGCGTTCTTCTTCCCGGTGTTCTGGATGGTGCTGACGTCGTTCAAGCAGGAGAGTGACGCGGCGACCAATCCGCCGAAGCTGTTCTTCGTGCCGACGCTGGATCAGTACTCCGCGGTCTTCCATCAGGGCATCGGGCCCGCGATGTTGAACTCGGTGTTCGCCACGGGCATGTCGACGATTCTGGTGCTGCTCCTGGGTGTGCCCGCCGCGTTCGCATTGTCGCTGCGGCCGGTCCGCAAGACGTCGGACGCGTTGTTCTTTTTCATGAGCACGAAGATGCTGCCAGTCGTCGCGGCGATCCTGCCGCTGTACGTGATCGTGTCCAATATCGGTCTGCTGGACAACATCTGGGCACTGGTCGTCCTCTACACGTCGATGAACTTGCCGATCGCCGTCTGGATGATGCGCTCGTTCTTCCTCGAAGTGCCAGGCGAACTCCTCGAGGCCGCCAGCCTGGACGGCGCCAGCCTGTGGCGCTCGGTGCGAGAGGTGATCCTTCCGCTGGTCTCACCCGGCATCGCGGCCACCGCGCTGATCTGTGTGATCTTCGCTTGGAACGAGTTCTTCCTCGCGGTGAACCTGACCGCGGTGAACGCCCAGACCATGCCCGTTTATCTCGTCGGATTCATCGCCGGTGAGGGTCAGTACTGGGCCGTGCTGTCAGCGGCCGCAACCATGGCCGCGCTTCCCGTGATCCTCTGCGGGTGGTTCGCCCAAAACAAGCTGGTGCGCGGACTTTCGTTCGGCGCGATCAAGTAACTCCCCTCACTCACCTCATCTCGAAGGAGAACACTAATGGCTGCAATCACTTACAAGAACGCCTCGTGCATCTACGAGGGTTCGGACAAGCTCGCGGTTGACAACCTCAACCTCGACATCGAGGACGGCGAGTTCATCGTCCTGGTCGGTCCCTCGGGCTCGGGCAAGAGCACCGCACTGCGCATGCTCGCCGGCCTCGAGGACATCGACGAGGGCAGCATCGAGATCGGCGGCAAGAACATGACCGGTGTGCCGTCCAAGGACCGCGATATCGCGATGGTGTTCCAGAACTACGCGCTGTACCCCAACAAGACGGTCGCGGAGAACATGGGCTTCGCACTGAAGTTGCGGGGGGTATCGGCCGCGGAACGGCGCAAGAAGGTCGAGGAGGCCGCCCAGGTCCTCGACCTGACGGAGCACCTGGATCGCAAGCCCGCCAAGCTGTCCGGCGGTCAGCGTCAGCGCGTCGCGATGGGCCGTGCCATCGTGCGTGAGCCGCAGGTGTTCTGCATGGACGAACCGCTGTCGAACCTCGACGCGAAGCTGCGCGTGCAGACCCGCACCCAGATCGCCGCGTTGCAACGCCGGCTGGGCACCACCACCGTTTACGTCACCCACGACCAGGTGGAGGCCATGACGATGGGCGACCGAGTGGCGGTACTGCGGTTTGGGAAGCTGCAGCAGTTCGCCGCACCCAACGAGCTCTACGACCGCCCGGCCAACGCGTTCGTCGCCGGCTTCATCGGATCGCCCGCGATGAACCTGGTGACGCTCCCGGTCACCGCCGAAGGCGTCAAGATCGGTGACTCGACGCTGGAACTCGAACGCGACAATCTGACCAAGCTGAGCGACGCAGGCTTGTCGGAGGTCACCTTCGGAATCCGGCCCGAGCAACTCGAACTCACC
>JAVXWV010000507.1:0-5251 GCA_032230775.1 Mycobacterium sp.
CGATGCGTGAGATGTGCTGAGGTCCATGAGTTTCCACAGTTGTACTTCGCGCAGCATTAGTCGTCGCGGTTAACGGTCGACTTTGCTTACCGCTACCGCTACTTCGAGTTTTACCGGTAGCGGCACCGAGACCGGAAGCAAGAGAGGGGATCTCGTCGACGGTTGACGCTCGCGGCAAACAGCGAACGGCCGAAGCGGCGTGGCGCGAATCGCGGTTGCCAGCCGCGCCGCCCGTGCCCCCGGGAATCCGGCCGCGGCGGGAAATCACGCATCGTTAGCCCTATTAGGACACCCAACCCTCTCCCCGGACCGGCCGCGCTGGCGAGCTAAGCCTTACCGCACTTGCGACTTCGTCAGAATGCACACGGCGGGACGCTCAGGCTTCTATCAGAGAATTGCGAGTACATTCGGGGATTGAATTTCACCGCCAGAAGGAGGAAGTCGATAACAACCGTAAACGGCCTGCCGAGCCATGTTCTTCTAGTGCACTTCATCGTCGTGTTGGCCCCATTGACCGCACTGCTGGCCATCCTGTGCGCCGTGTGGCCCGCAGCGCGGCGCCGCCTGGTGTGGCTGGTGCTGGGACTCGCCGTCGTCAACGCCGCGCTGACCCCCATCACCACGCAGGCCGGTGAATGGCTCGAGCATCGTATCGGTCGCTCACCACGACTGCACACCCACACCGAACTCGGCGACACGATGCTCTACTTCTCGATTGCCCTACTCGTCGCCACGATACTGCTAGTGCTGCTGCATGTTCGGGCCAGCCGCGCAGGCTCAATGAACACCGTTGCCGCGGTTGCCGTCGCGGTCGTGGTCATCGTCGCGAGCGTCGCCACGACGGTGCAGGTCTACCGAATCGGCGACTCGGGGGCGCAGGCGGCATGGGCCGACACCGCAGCCGTCACCACCCCTTGACACGTTGTGCTGCAGGATCATTGACGGTAGGCGCGCGGAATTACGCACCGCCCAGCTGGACGCCGGTAAGGGCACCGACGCCACGACCGATCAAGTAAACAAGCAGTGCGGCGCCGCCCCCAATCAGCAACTGTCGCATCCCCGATCGCAGGCCGCCGCGGCCGTTGAGGACACCGATCACCGCCCCGACGGCGAACAGGGCGAGGCTCGCCAAGACGATCGCGGCGATCAGCGCCGCAGGGCCAGAAGAGAACATGTACGGGACTACGACCACAACCGCTCCCGCCGCGAACGCACCGAGACTGGACAGGGCGGCCGACCACGGCGAGCCGAGTTCGTCGGGATCAAGTCCGAGCTCTTCGCGCGCCATCGTGTCGAGCGCCGCGTCGCGGTCTTTCATGATGGTCGTCGCGACGCGCTCGGCTTCCTCTGCGTCCAGCCCTTTGGCGCGGTAGATCAGCGCCAACTCCTCGGCCTCAGCCTCCGGATCGTCGCGCAGTTCCTGTTCCTCCAGGGTGATCTCGCGTTGATAGGCCTCGCGCTGGCTGCGCATCGAGATGTATTCACCGGCGGCCATCGACAGCGCTCCAGCGAGTAGTCCTGCCAACCCCGCGAACAGGATCACGCTGGCATTGGCGCCGGATCCCGCGAACCCCATCACCAACGATGTGTTCGACACGAGCCCGTCATTGACGCCGAACACACCGGCCCGAAGGGCGCCGGATCGGTCGCCGCGGTGCCATGGCTCGCTGCGGCGCAGCACATCCCGATCATCACGCTCGCCACCGCGCAATTGCGTCAGCACCCGGGCGTGCGAACGTTCCGAAACAGCCATGTCCGACGTGGCCTCGGGGTCGTCCTGATACATACCTGCATCAGCGCGCTCGGCACGTTCGAGATACGGCAGTACCGCATCGACGGAGAACCGCCGCGCCAGCCACGACACCACCCGCGTGCGCGAGCCACGACTCGCGGGCTCCGGCACCGGCTCGCCCAGATCAACCAGCTTGGCCGCCCAGTGCTCGGCGTGGCGCCGCTCGACCGCTGCCAGCTGGTTCAGTATCTCCCGCCGCTCACCGTGCGCGGCTTCCGCGAGGCCGTCATACAAGTCGGCACTGCGCCGCTCCGCGGCCAGCAACTCGCGAAATCGGCTGGCCTCATCGTTGCCCATCCTGGCTCCTTCGTCGTCGTCACCCCTCGCGCGGACGGCACGGAAACACCCGCGGGCCGACCTGCGAACTCATACGACACAACGCCTGCATTCTCTGGAATCATTCGAGAATTGCTGAGGGATCGTCGCGCTCTCTGGATCGGCGGTAGTCCGTCGGTGTGATTCACCAATCGTTGCGTGCAAATCGATGAGAATTGAAGCGAAGATGGCCACACCCTCACCAACCGAGCGCCAGGAGCTACTGACCGACATCGGCCGGCGCCTCGACCGCCTTCCGATCGGGGCGATGCATCGCAAGGTGGTCGTCGCTATTGGGCTCGGCCTCTTCTTCGAGGTGTACGAGATCTTTCTATCCAGCACTATCGCCACCGCGCTCAAGACGCAATATGGCCTTGGTGGGAGCGCCCTGCAGCTGCTGCTTGCCTCGTCGTTTCTGGGCATGTTCATCGGCGCGGCGGTGTTCGGTCGTCTCGCCGACCGGATCGGGCGCCGGCGCGCGTTTCTGCTGAACCTGGTGTGGTTTTCGGTGTGGAGCGTGATCGCTGCTTTCGCGCCGAATCCATGGTTTCTGGTGGGCGCGCGTTTCATGGCCGGGGTCGGGCTGGGCGCCGAATACCCGGTCGCTGACTCGTATTTGTCCGACGTCCTTCCGGCGTCGCACCGTGGGCGGATGGCTGCCTGGGCCTACACCTGTTCCTTCCTCGCGGTTCCCGTGCTCGGATTCCTGTCCCTGGGGCTCACGGAGCGCAGCCTGTTCGGTGTCGCGGGTTGGCGGATCCTGTTGCTGATCGGCGCGTTTGGTGCGGTGTTGGTGGTTTTCCTTCGGCGCGGTCTGCCAGAGTCGCCGCGCTGGCTTGCCGGTGTGGGGCGAGCCGAGGACGCGCGTGCCGCCGTGCGGGCGTTCGCATCCGGCGCCGACCCGTGGCTCGAGGACGCCAGTGATCACGTCAGCGCTATGCCGGTGCGCACCTCAGCGCAGCTGGAACACATCACCAATCCGCTTCGGCGGCTTCGGCTTTCGCCATATCGCGAGCGGCTCGTCATGCTGTGTGTGTTTCATATTTTTCAGCCGTTTGGCTACTACGGTTTCGGCACACTCGCGGCTTTGGTTCTCCTTAGCCGCGGCTACGACGTGACGTCGTCATTGTTGTTCACCGCGCTGTCGTACATCGGCTATCCGATCGGATCGTTGCTGTCGATTCCGCTGTTGAAGCGGTTCGAGCGCAAATACCTGGTGATGGCCGGCGTGGCAGCGATGGCGGTATGTGGTCTGCTGTTCGCCACCGTCCACAGTTCCGCGCTGATCGTCGTGTTCGGGTTTTTGACCACCGCCATGAGCAACGTGTTCTCCAATGTCTATCACGTGTATCAGGCCGAAATCTTCCCCAGCGATGTGCGGGCAACGGCGGTGGGGTGGACGTATTCGTTGTCGCGGTTGTCCAGCGGAGCGTTGCCGTTCATCCTTATCCCAGTGCTCGACAGTTACGGCGCCGCAGCGATGTTCACTGTGGTGGTTGCCGCGCTCGCTGCCACGATGGCCGTGATCGCACTGATGGGGCCGCGCACCGCAGGGCGCAACCTCGAAGCGATCAACCCCATCTGATCCGATGCCGGCGCGCAGCGTGCTCCGCTGGCCGCTGACAGCGGGACTGACACGTTCGTACTTGCGTGCGGCGACACCCACCGACATCCCGGCCTCGAAAGGCTCCCCCGCCAGGGTTGACTCCGGCCGACCCGGGGGTGATCAGCCGGCGCTGGGAGCTGTCGGACGGGTCTTGCGCAGCCAGATCCACAACAAGACGAGCGGGACTACCAGGCCCCCAATTCCGAATTCGACGAATCGCGACAACCCGGTGATATGTCCGACGAGCCAATCGAAATTTTGTCCGAAGAATCCAGTGATGAACGTCAGGGGAAGGAACACCGTCGCCAGGATCGTCAGCCGCTCCATCGTGGTGCTTTGCTGCACACTGACTCTGGTTTGTTCGACCGAGATCACCGCAATGTTGGCCTGCAGGATTGTGGCGAGCAAGTCGCGTTGCGCGGATACCTCTTCGCTGATCAACTGCAAACTGTCGTGGACGTCGCGGATATAGGGAACAAGCTCTGCCGCGTCGACGGCGCGTTGGACTGCTGTCAGCACCGCGTGCAGCGGGTGCGCGGCGCGATAGAAATTGCTCACCTCCCGACGCAACAGGTAGATCCGCTCGGTCGGCGCGACATCGCCTGCAAACACCGTGCCCTCGACTTGTTCGATGTCGTGTTCGAGTCCGGCAACCACCGGCTCATACCCGCGGACAACCTGATCGAGAATGGCCCACAGCACCGAATCTGTGCCCAGCTCGATCAGCTCCGGATGCGCTTCGAGGCGGGTCCGTGCTGCATGCAGTTCGCTGGCGACGCCTTGCCGCACAGTGATCACGAAGTTGGGGCCGACAAAGACGCTGATCTCGCCGAAATCGACTTCCTCGGACTCGTCGTCGTAGCGTGCAGTGCGCAGGATCACCAGTTTGACGTTGGGTTCGAAGTCCTCAACCTTCGGACGCAGGTGAAAGGTCCGGGCATCCTCGACGGCCAACTCGTGCAGCGAGAAGGCGCGCCGGACTCGCTCCATCTCTTCGCTGCTCGGCTCGAACAACCCGAGCCACACGAATCCACCTTCCAGGCAGTATCTGGCGGCATCTTCCAATGCCAGCGGCGCATCGCTTTGCCGGGAGCCCTCGAGGTAGTGCGCGCAGTCCACGATCATGCCGACTCCTTGAGATTGTCGTATCGCCGCACAGCAATCTACGTGGGGAGGAGCGGTCGATTTCGGGAACCTCGGGCGTTGTCAGCAGGTTCACCGCAACCTCCGGGCTAGCACCCAGATTGGGACGGGAGTGCGCTTGGCCTCGACCGCTATTCCAACGGTCAGCGCCACATCGAAATCGGTTACATCCAAGCCCGATCGTCATGGCCTCCAACCATGAAGAAGGATGAAATATGTTGGGAGCGTATAGAACCCGCGTTCCGTTGACAAACGGGCGCGTTCGGAGCCAGGTCCCAATGATCCGTTCGAGGAGGCCATCGATGACGCGCTGAGCTCATTGCCGGCCGAACTCCGCGCGGCCGTGAGCAATGTCGAGATCCTCGTCGAGGACGAGCGTCCCGCCGCGCGGCCGC
>JAVXWV010000589.1:0-3698 GCA_032230775.1 Mycobacterium sp.
GGGTCCGCGCCGGCCGGAGCCCATCAGGCGGGCTGCAATTCGTACGCCGCGTCCCGGTGGAACTTGGCGTCGATGCCCTTTTCTTCTTCGTCGGTCGAGATGCGGATGCCCATCGTCTTCTTGATGACGAACGCGATGATGTAAGCGACCACGAACGAGTAGGCCATCACCGCGCCTGCGGCGACCGCCTGCTTCCACAGTTGATCGAGCCCGCCACCGTAGAAGAGGCCGTTGGTCTTGTTCGGCATGCTCGCGCTGGCGAACAGGCCGATCAGCAGGGTGCCGATCACGCCGCCGACCAGGTGCACGCCGACCACGTCGAGCGAGTCGTCGTAGCCGAACCTCGACTTCAGGCCGACGGCAAGCGGGCAGATCGCGCCTGCGATCAAGCCGAGGAAGATCGAACCGACGGGGGTGACCGCGCCGCAGGCAGGGGTGATGGCGACCAGCCCGGCTACCGCGCCGGAGGCCGCGCCGACACCGGTGACGTGCCCGTCCTTGATCTTCTCGACGCCGAGCCAGGCCAGCGTCGCCGCACAGGTGGCGGTGAACGTGGTGACCATGACGATGGCCGCCGAGGTGCCTGCGGCCAGCGCCGAGCCGCCGTTGAACGCGTACCAGCCCGCCCAGAGCAGGCCTGCGCCGAGCAGCGTCAGCGGCACGTTGTGCGGCTTACGGAACTTGCCGAACCCGAGTGACTTGCCAAGCACGATCGCGACGGCCAGTGCCGCGGCGCCCGAGTTGATGTGCACGGCGGTGCCGCCTGCGAAGTCGATGGCCTTCAGCTGGTTGGCGATCCAGCCGCCCTTGGCGTCCGGCGTCACCACGCCGTCGAACGCAAACACCCAGTGCGCGACGGGGAAATAGACAAGGATCGCCCACGCGGTCGCGAACGTCATCCAGGCGCCGAACTTCATCCGGTCGGCGGCCGCGCCGGATATCAGCGCCACGGTGATCGCCGCGAATAGTGCTTGGAATAAGGCGAATAGGCTCACCGGGAGGCCGTTGATGGTGGTCATCGGTTCGGTGAGGTTCTTCATCCCTGCGAACTCGGTGAAGCTGCCGACAAAGCCGCCGTAGGACGTGCCGAACGTCATCGAGAAGCCGAACAACACCCACAGCACGCCGACGACGGCAACGGCGCCGAACGTCATCATCATCATATTGGTCGAGCTCTTGACCGAAACCATGCCGCCGTAGAAGAGCGCTAGCCCGGGGATCATCATCGTCAGCCCGATGATGCAACACAGCATGAATGCTGTGGTTCCTGTGTCCATTTACATCTCCTGGAGTGGTGCGGCTCCGATAAGAGCCGTTCACTGTCAGTAACCGATGTTTCTGTTACGTAGACAGGCTCGCGGTGTTGCCTGTGCGTTAACACCTGCGTCGACCGATAGAGTTCGTGCGATGAAGCTCGATCGGCGATGGTGGGCCGCTATCGGCGTCGCGGTGATCGTCGTCGTGGCGGGTGTGTTGTCCTTCACCGTGTTCGACCGTCCCTCCGAAGAATGCCGTCCGGTCAAGGAGTTGTTGGACTTCAGCCGTTCGCAGGCCGAGCACATGGACTCGAAAACCGGTGACGAGCACGGTATCCCCACCGTGGCCGACGACGCCGCCTATCAAGTGTGGGCCGACGGGCTGGCCGAACGTGCGCAGAAGGTGACCTCCCCCGACCTGGCTGAGAAGAGCAAGACGGTCGCCAAGCTCGCCAACGAGTTCGTCGCGCAGTTCCCCGTCGTGCGCGCTCAAGCGCAATCGCGGGCTCCCGGCGCGCCCGCGCCACCGGCGGCCTTCGAGATGATGGCGCTGAACGCCCGAATCAGTAACAACCTCGCGGAGTTGGCCAAGGCCTGTTCATGACGTGACCCATCAGGGCAGCGGCCGACCCCAGCTCCCCGCGAACGCCACTTCGTCGAGGGGCATGCGGTGGCGGCCCTGCGCGTCGCGTTCGACGATCTCCGGTGGCGCGTTGTCGTAGTCGCCAAGCGATCCGACCGCGACGACGGCAATGGGCCGCACGCCCTCGGGAATTCCGAACACCTCACGAGCACCGTCGGCGTTGAACCCCGCCATCGGGTGGGCGATCAATCCGCGTGACACCGCCTCGATGGTCAACTGCGCGATCGCCGCTCCGGAGTCGACCGCGGCGTATCGCGCGGTCCGCTCGTCCTCTCCCTCGTCGGCACACACCAGAACCAACGCTCCTGCGGCCTTTGCGTAGCTGTTACCCCGCTTGAGCAGCTCCGAAATGGCCGCGAAGGTCTCGTCGCCGCGCAGCCCGACCAGGAAGCGCACCGGCTGGCGGTGGCCCCATGTGGCGGCCCATCGCGCGGCCTCCAGGACGGCGGTGAGCTGCTCGGTGGTCAGCTGCGCCGCACCGTCGAACATCCGCGGACTCCATCGCGCGGCGAGGTCGGGGTGGATCGGTACCCGGGTCTGTGCGCGACTCTTGACCACATCTTGACGCTACCGGCGGAGTAAATGGGGTGCGCAGACCCCTTATTCTTGGTTGGAACTCCATGACGAAAGGTTTGACAGTGGCGCTCGTCGTCCAGAAATACGGCGGATCCTCGGTGTCCGACGCCGAGCGGATCCGCCGCGTCGCCGAGCGCATCGTCGAGACCAAGAAAGCCGGCAACGACGTCGTTGTCGTGGTCTCTGCGATGGGCGACACCACCGATGACCTGCTGGATCTGGCCAGGCAGGTGTGCCCGGCGCCGCCGGCGCGGGAGATGGATATGTTGCTGACCGCCGGCGAGCGCATCTCGAATGCACTGGTCGCGATGGCCATCGACTCGCTGGGCGCACAGGCCCGTTCGTTCACGGGCTCGCAGGCTGGGGTGATCACCACCGGCACCCACGGCAACGCCAAGATCATCGACGTCACGCCGAGCAGGCTCCAGGCCGCCCTCGACCAGGGGCTGATCGTGCTTGTCGCCGGCTTCCAGGGCGTCAGCCAGGACAGCAAGGACGTCACTACGCTTGGCCGCGGCGGGTCCGACACCACCGCCGTGGCACTTGCCGCGGCGCTGAACGCCGACGTATGTGAGATCTACACCGACGTCGACGGCATCTTCACCGCCGATCCCCGCATCGTCCCCAACGCCCACCGCCTGGATACCGTCACGTTCGAGGAGATGCTCGAGCTCGCGGCCTGCGGCGCGAAGGTTCTGATGCTGCGCTGTGTGGAGTATGCGCGACGGTACAACGTTCCGATTCACGTCCGGTCGTCCTACTCAAACAAGACCGGAACGCTCGTCAAAGGATCGATAGAGGACATCCCCATGGAAGACGCCATCCTGACCGGAGTAGCCCACGACCGCAGCGAGGCGAAGGTCACCGTCGTCGGGCTGCCAGACGTTCCGGGCTACGCCGCCCAAGTGTTCCGCGCCGTCGCCGACGCCGACGTGAACATCGACATGGTGCTGCAGAACATCTCGAAGATCGAGGACGGCAAGACCGATATCACGTTCACCTGCTCGCGGGATAGCGGCCCTGGCGCGGTCGAGAAGCTGACCGCGCTGCAGGACGACATCGGGTTCTCCAAGGTGCTCTACGACGACCACATCGGCAAGGTGTCGCTCGTCGGTGCGGGCATGCGCAGCCATCCCGGGGTGACCGCGAAGTTCTGCGAGGCGCTCGCCGAGGTGGGTGTCAACATCGACCTGATCTCCACGTCGGAGATTCGAATCTCGGTG
>JAVXWV010000624.1:0-5072 GCA_032230775.1 Mycobacterium sp.
CTTGCTGCTGTTCCCGCAGGGCTTCCTCAAATCACTCACCTACGCCATGATCGCCTCGGTCATGTTGTCGGCGATCCTGTCGATCACCGTGCTGCCTGCCTGCCTCGCGCTACTGGGCCGCCACGTCGACGACCTGGGTGTGTACTCGTTCCTGCGGGTTCCGTTCTTCCGCAACTGGAAACCCACCAACTGGTGGCTGCACTGGCTGGGCGCTCATGTGCAGAAGAACCAGACCCGCGAAGAGGTCGAGAACGGGTTCTGGGGCAGGCTCGTCAACCGCGTGATGAAGCGGCCGATCGTGTTTGCCGCGCCGATTGTCATCGTCATGATCTGGCTGATCGTCCCGCTCGGCAACCTGTCCCTGGGCGGCATCAGCGAAAAGTACCTACCGCCAACGAACTCGGTGCGCCAGGCACAGCAGGACTTCGACCGGATCTTCCCCAGGTTCCGCACCGAGCCGCTGACCCTGGTGATCCACAGCAACGACCACCGGCCGGTCACCGACAGCCAGGTCGCGCAGGTCCGCAGCACGGCGATGACCATTTCGGGCTTTATCGATCCCGACAACAACCCCGCCAACATGTGGAAGGAACGCCCCTACCTCGACGGCGCATCGAAAGACCCGTCGGTGCGGGTGATCCAAAACGGCCTGGTGAATCGGAATGACGCCGCCACGAAGGTCGCCGAGTTGCGGTCGATCTCGCCGCCGCGCGGCCTGACGGTGTGGGTGGGCGGCACACCCGCGCTCGAACAGGACAGCATCCAGAGCATTTTTGCCAAGCTGCCGCTGATGACGGTCATTTTGATCGGCACGACGACGCTGCTGATGTTCCTCGCGTTCGGATCACTGGTGCTGCCGATCAAGGCCGCGATCATGAGTGCGTTGACGCTGGGCTCGACGCTGGGCGTGCTGACGTGGATATTCGTCGACGGGCACTTCGCCAATTGGTTGAATTTCACACCCACCCCGCTGACCGCCCCGGTGATCGGCCTCGTCATCGCGGTGGTCTACGGCCTGTCGACCGACTACGAGGTCTTCCTCGTATCCCGGATGGTCGAGGCACGCGACTCCGGCACGTCGACGGCGGACGCCATCCGCATCGGCACCGCGACCACCGGCCGCCTTATCACCGCGGCGGCGCTGGTCCTCGCCGTGGTGGCGGGAGCGTTCGTCTTCTCCGACCTGGTGATGATGAAGTACCTGGCGTTCGGCCTCGTCACGGCCCTGGTGCTGGACGCGACGGTGGTCCGGATGTTTCTGGTACCTGCGGTCATGAAGCTACTCGGAGACGAGTGCTGGTGGGCGCCAACGTCGTTGAAACGGCTGCATACGCGGATCGGGCTCGGCGAGATCGGTCTGCCGGACGAGCCGAAGCCGCGGGCGGAGCCAGAGTCGGAACCGGTACCGGAGGACGCGCTCGTCGGGGCCGTCGCGCCGGCGACTCAGTGGCCGCCGCATGACCCCACCCGTCCCGCCGCTGAGGGTTCCGCCGTGCCGGATGCCGCGGCGCCGCCTGCGAGCACACCGTCGCTGGCGTCCACCACCCCGATGCCAAGCGTCAACGAGCCGATTTCCGCGCAGGTCTCGACGGCCAACAATCCCGAGACCAACGGCGAGGGTCATATCGAGTCGTGGCTTGGTGAGCTGCGCCCCGCAAGCACGACCGACGGGCCGCCGGTTCGTTCGACCGACGGTGACGACCCGGCCGAGCCGCAAGCGATTCCCGCTCAGCTTCAACAGGATCCGGATGCCACCTGACGCCTCACGCAGCGTCGACGCCCGGGTTCGCAGCGGGAATGTCCGGGCGCAGATAGCCGACGAGACACGCACAAATCAGCGCCATCGCCACCACCAGAAGGCGACGATCGCCGCCGCCGCGAACACGCCGCTTACTTGATGCCAACCACCATCGAGTCCGGGCCCACCAGGTGCTCGACATAGCTTTCGCTGAAACCCGCGTCGGCCATCCAGCCGCGACAGTCTGCACCCGTGTAGTCGAAGCCAAGCCCTTCGATCAGCATGTTGAGACTCATCAGCAGCCCGAACGCGTTTACGCGCCGGTCGTCGTCGATGATCGCTTCGTAGACGATCAACGCACCGCCCTCAGGCAGCGCGTCGTAGGCCTTATTCAGGAGTAGACGCTTCTGGTCCAGATCCCAGTCGTGAAGGATGTGGCCCATGATCAGCACGTCGGCGCGGGGCAACGGGTCGGCGAAGAAGTCACCGGGCGTGAAGCTGAGGCGGTCGGCGAGCCCGAATCGGGCGACGTAAGAGTTGAAGATCGGTTCCACCGGCGGCAGGTCGAAGCCGCCGCCAGTCAGGTGGTCATGGGCATTCGCGATCGCGACTGGGACGGCGCCCTCGGAGCATCCGATGTCGATGACGCTGCCGTAGTCGCGCCACGGGAACTTGGCCGCAATCGCGTCGCCCGTGGCGCGGCTGAGCCCGGTCATCGCACCCGTGAACTGCGCCAATTTTTCGGGATCGGCGTACAACGTTTCGAAGAACTCGCCTCCGGTCTTCATCTCGTTCTGCGGCTCCCCGGTCCGGAGGGCCTCGGTCAACGATCCCCAGAAGTGGTACAGGCGAGCGTTCCCCATCTCCAACAATCCGCCCATGTACGTGGGCTTCGCCGGGTCGAGGAAGAGGTCGGTCTCTGGAGTGTTCGAGTACCGGCCGTCGGTGCGAGCGAGCATGCCGAGCGCGACCAGGGCGTCGAAGAAATCCCTTGCGCTCCGTGGATGCAGGCCAAGTCGCTCACGGAGCTCCTCTTCATTCAGTGGCCCGGCTTCGCTGAGCACTGCAAACAGCCTCAGCTCGACTGCGCTCAGCAGCGTCTTCGAGCCCCAGAACGCGGTCCCCAGCTGCATGATGGCGTCTGGGGTCAGCGCATCGGCTTGCTCAGCCCCCCACGACGCCTTCGATTTGCTCATTTGGCCCCCCGCGTCGCAAAGTCACATTCGACCCGAACCTATCGCGCCGCGTTCGATTTGCGATGAATTTGCTCACATCACAGCGGCTCCAGCAAATATCGCCGTGCCTGATCTTTGACCCTATCTGTGGTGGGCTCACACCGGTCGACGGTGCCGCGGCGATGGCGTCGTGACCGTGTTCGGTCATGATGAGCCTTTCTTGGTGGTGACTGGTTCCTGACGCCCAGAACGGATACACGGCCGGAAACTCATCCCGAGGCCAGAAAGATTTCTCGCGAGCGGCAGGATTGCGTTCGGAATGATCCACAGCGACGCATCCCCCACACCCCGCTGGCGCCACGTCGTGCGGCTCGCTGTATTCGCCGCGTTCTTGGCTGGGCTGTTCTATCTCGTCGCCGTCACGCGAATCATCGACGTCGAGGAGGTCCGGCGGACGGTGGCGGCGACGGGTCCTGTTGCGCCGCTGACCTACGTCGTGGTGTCAGCGGTGCTCGGCGCCGTATTCGTGCCCGGCCCGATCCTCGCCGCGGGAAGCGGCGTGCTGTTCGGGCCCGTGCTCGGCACCTTCGTGACACTGGGCGCGACGGTCGGCACCGCGACAATCGCCGGCCTCGCGGGCAGGCGGGCAGGCCGCGACAGCGCACGCGCGCTGCTCGGCACGCAACGCGCCGAGCGCCTCGACGCACTGATCGACCGGGGAGGTTTGTGGGCGGTCGTCGGGCAGCGCTTCGTCCCGGGCATCTCCGACGCGCTGGCCTCCTATGCGTTCGGCGCGTTCGGAGTTCCGTTGTGGCAGATGGCCGCGGGAGCGTTCATCGGATCTGCGCCGCGCGCATTCGTCTACACCGCGCTAGGTGCGTCGATCGGAGATCTATCGTCTCCGTTGGCATACGCCGCGATCGCCGTATGGTGCGTAACCGCGATCGTCGGCGCGTTCGCCGCGCGGCACGGATACCGACGATGGCGTGGTCAGGCTAGCGGTCGGGAAGGCTCCCGCTGATCAGAACGGGCTGCTGTTCGCCTGCCACTTGGCCTCTGGTGGGCGCGGGCCGTAGCGCCGGATGTAATCCTCGCGGATGTGTGCGTCTCGCTTGAGCCTGATCACGTCGACCAGGTTCGGGTCGAGGTCGTGCTGCGCCAACCGATATCTGCGCCAGATCTTGTTCAGCGCAAGCGACATGAGCAGCGCCCAAATGTAGATCGGTGCTGTCATCTCGAGGTGCACGTACAACGAAGCTGGGAGAAACCAGAGCGGTCCGAGAACCAGGAGTGGCGGGATCGCCATCCGGATCATGTGCCTGCGGACCGCCCCTTGCCCAGCCAGATCCTCGGCAACCCAGCGATGCATCGAGTCGGGCAGGCGTCGTCCGTACGCGTACGCGACGTACTGCAAGGGCGTGGGTTTCGTGGTTGCCATTGTGGACTCCTACATAGCGGGGGTTTGGACGTCGAGAGCGCCTGCCGCGAGAGCAGCGGAGTTGAGGCGGGTCAGCACCCGGCGCAGTTCCTCGAGTTCTGCGAGGTCTACGCCGAGTCGGGCGACCACGGCAGGAGGAATTGCAAGTGCCCGATCGCGTAGTGCGCGGCCGTCGTCAGTGAGGTCAATATGCGTGGTGCGCTCGTCGGCGGTGCTGCGGCTGCGGTCGATATATCCCACTGCTTCCAAGCGTTTGAGCATCGGCGAGAGTGTGGCCGAGTCCAACTGCAATGCCGTGGCGATCTGCTTGACCGACAACGGCGAGCCGGCCTCCGTGGACGCCTTCTGGTGATCCCACAACGTGAGCATCACGAGGTATTGCGGATGCGTTAGGCCCAGCGGCTCGAGCAATGGTCGGTAGATGGACAACACCGCCCGGTTGGTGACCGCCAGCGCGAAGCACACCTGCTGCTCGAGGGCCAGCGGGTCGATATCGGCCATCGTTGATGTGGACACGATTTGATCGTACCCTAACTATTAGGGTAATTGCTAAGTAAGTTGCGTCACATGGAGACCGTCACACGCTTGCGTCCGCACCGACTCGCAGTGAGGTAGTGATGACATCGTGCATCACGTTCTCGAGCGGCTACGCCGGTGGCTGACGCCTCACAGGCGCGACGTTCCCGTCGTGGCGTTCGACGCGGCGGCCGGTCAATGGCGA